>NZ_LKAS01000002.1:0-125162 GCF_002075085.1 bacterium endosymbiont of Pedicinus badii
TTGAATAAAAATTGTCCGGCAATTTCCTACCCTCGCATAAAAGAAATTTACACTACTATCGGCACTACGATATTTAACTTCTGAGTTCGGAATGGTTTCAGGTGGATCAATCGCGTTATATTTACCAAAACAATTTTTATTCGATAAACAATTTATATATTCACGAGGTTAAGCCTCACGGATCATTAGTATCGGTTAGCTGAACACTTCGCAGTGCTTACACATCCGACCTATCAACGTCATAGTCTTTAACGTTCCTTAAGAAAACTTAAAGTTTTTGGGAAGACTTATCTTGAAGTAAGTTTCCCGCTTAGATGCTTTCAGCGGTTATCTTTTCCGTACATAGCTACCGGGCAATGCCATTGGCATGACAACCCGAACACCAGAGGTACGTCCACTCCGGTCCTCTCGTACTAGGAGTAGCTCTTCTCAATCTTCCAACGCCCATGGCAGATAGGGACCGAACTGTCTCACGACGTTCTAAACCCAGCTCGCGTACCACTTTAAATGGCGAACAGCCATACCCTTGGGACCTACTTCAGCCCCAGGATGTGATGAGCCGACATCGAGGTGCCAAACACCGCCGTCGATATGAACTCTTGGGCGGTATTAGCCTGTTATCCCCGGAGTACCTTTTATTCGTTGAGCGATGGCCCTTCCATACAGAACCACCGGATCACTAAGACCTGCTTTCGCATCTGCTCGAGCTGTCGCTCTTGCAGTTAAGCTAGCTTATGCCTTTACACTAAACTCGCGATTTCCAAACGCGATTAGCTAACCTTTGTACTCCTCCGTTACTCTTTAGGAGGAGACCGCCCCAGTCAAACTACCCACCAGACACTGTCTTCAATCCGGATAACGGATTAGAGTTAGAATATCAAATGTTAAAGGGTGGTATTTCAAGGTTGACTCCGTACGAACTAGCGTTCGTACATCACAGTCTCCCACCTATCCTACACATTAAAATTCAATACTCAATATCAAGCTATAGTAAAGGTTCACGGGGTCTTTCCGTCTTGCCACGGGTACACCGCATCTTCACGGCAAATTCAATTTCACTGAGTCTCAGGTGGAGACAGTCTGGCTATCATTACGCCATTCGTGCAGGTCGGAACTTACCCGACAAGGAATTTCGCTACCTTAGGACCGTTATAGTTACGGCCGCCGTTTACCGGGGCTTTTATCAAAAGCTTTTTCTTTCGAATAACTTCATCAATTAACCTTCCGGCACCGGGCAGGCTTCACACTGTATACTTCCATTTTCATGTTTGCACAGTGCTGTGTTTTTAATAAACAGTTGCAGCCAGCTCTTATCTTCGACTGGTTTCAGCTTAAAAAGTATATTTTCTTACTTACTTCCAGCGTGCCTTATCCCTAAGTTACGGCACTATTTTGCCTAGTTCCTTCACCTGAGTTTTCTCAAACGCCTTAGTATTCTCTACTTAAATACCTGTGTCGGTTTGGGGTACGATTAAATATAAATTGTGCTTAGAGGATTTTCTTGTAAGCATAGCATTAATTCCTTCATTACTTTTTTAAAGTAACTCGTATTTGCGTCTCAATGTAGTAAAATACGGTTTTTCCTATATTTTCATCTACTCGCTTAAACTGGGTAGTCCAAAACCCAGAGAATCTAGCTTTCTTCGTCCCCCCATCGCATTTATACTTAGTACAGGAATATTAACCTGTTATCCATCAACTACGCCTTTCGGCCTCATCTTAGGATCGACTTACCCTGCTTCGATTAACGTTGAACAGGAACCCTTATTCTTTCGGCGAGCAGGTTTTTCACCTGCTTTATCGTTACTTATGTCAGCATTCGCACTTCTGATACTTCCAATATATTTTTCAATATATCTTCTACAGCATACAGAACGCTCCCCTACCCAACAAATAGATTGTTGTCACAGCTTCGGTGTATAATTTAGCCCCGTTATATCTTTCGCGCAAGATGACTAAACCAGTGAGCTATTACGCTTTCTTTAAATGATGGCTGCTTCTAAGCCAACATCCTGGCTGTTTTTGCCTTCTCACATCGTTTCCCACTTAATTATAACTTAGGGACCTTAGCTGGTGATCTGGGTTGTTTCCCTTTCCACGACGGACGTTAGCACCCGACGTGTGTCTCCTATAATAGCATTCTTTGGTATTCGAAGTTTGCATTGGATTGGTAGTCCAGTATGAACCCCTAACCAAAACAGTGCTCTACCCCCAAAGATGAATTTATAAGGCGCTACCTAAATAGCTTTCGGGGAGAACCAGCTATCTCCCGGTTTGATTGGCCTTTCACCCCTAACCACAAGTCATCCGCTAATTTTTCAACATTAGTCGGTTCGGTCCTCCGATTGGATTTACCCAATTTTCAACCTGCTCATAGTTAGATCACCGGGTTTCGGGTCTATATCCTACAACTTATACAACATACATCGCCCTTTTAAGACTCGGTTTCCCTACGGCTTCCTTTTTTATAAAGTTAACCTCGCTATAGAATATAAGTCGCTGACCCATTATACAAAAGGTACGCAGTCACGCTAAAAAAAAAGCGCTCCTACTGCTTGTACGTATACGGTTTCAGGTTCTATTTCACTCCCCTATCAGGGGTTCTTTTCGCCTTTCCCTCACGGTACTTGTTCACTATCGGTCAGTCAAGAGTATTTAGCCTTAGAGGATGGTCCCCCTATCTTCAAACAAGATTTCTCGTGTCTCGTTCTACTCTTTTGAGAAAGAAATACAAAAATTTTCGAATACAGGGCTATCACCTTTTTTAGCTAGATTTTCCAAGTCTATTCTTCTAATTTTTGTACTTCTTATTTCTCTGGGCTGTTCCCTTTTCACTCGCCACTACTAAGGGAATCTCAAATTTGATTTCTTTTCCTCAGGTTACTAAGATGTTTCAGTTCTCCTGGTTAGCTTTACTAAACTATTTTTTCATTTAGTAATAATACTTTTTTTAAAGTATTTGGTTTCCCTATTCGGAAATCACCGGATAAATATCGTTTCTTATCAACTTTCCGATGCTTATCGCAGATTAGCACGTCCTTCTTCGCCTTTGACTGCCAAGGCATCCACCATATACGCTTATTCACTTAACCTCGTAATATATAAATTGTTTTATTAGAATTTGCTAGTCAATTAAATTGTGTAGACAATAATTTTTTTCGTATCTTTTAAAAATGTAAGGAGGTGATCCAACTGCAGGTTCCCCTACAGTTACCTTGTTACGACTTCACCCCAGTCATGAATCACAAAGTGGTAAGTGTTTTCCAAGTAAATGGTTAAACTGCTTGCTTCTTTTGCAACCCACTTCCATGGTGTGACGGGCGGTGTGTACAAGGCCCGAGAACGTATTCACCGTGCCATTCTGATACACGATTACTAGCGATTCCGACTTCATGGAGTCGAGTTGCAGACTCCAATCCGGATTACGACATATTTTATAAGTTTTGCTAATTCTTGCGAATTCGCTTCTTTTTGTATATGCCATTGTAGCACGTGTGTAGCCCTACTCGTAAGGGCCATGATGACTTGACGTCATCCTCGCCTTCCTCCGATTTATCACCGGCAGTCTCTTTTGAGTTCCCGACTAAAAAAAATCGCTGGCAACAAAAGATAAGGGTTGCGCTCGTTGCGGGACTTAACCCAACATTTCACAACACGAGCTGACGACAGCCATGCAGCACCTGTCTCAGAGTTCCCTAAGGCACTAAAGCATCTCTGCTAAATTCTCTGGATGTCAAGAGTAGGTAAGGTTCTTCGCGTTGCATCGAATTAAACCACATGCTCCACCGCTTGTGCGGACCCCCGTCAATTCATTTGAGTTTTAACCTTGCGGTTGTACTCCCCAGGCGGTCGATTTAACGTGTTAACTTCGAAAGCTACAGTTTTAAAAACATACTACAACCTTCAAATCGACATCGTTTACGGCGTGGACTACCAGGGTATCTAATCCTGTTTGCTCCCCACGCTTTCGTGCATGAGTGTCAGTATTCGTCCAGGGGGTCGCCTTCGCCACTGGTATTCTTCCAGATATCTACGCATTTCACCGCTACACCTGGAATTCTACCCCCCTCTACGATACTCTAGTTTGTTAGTTTCAAATGCAGTTCCTAAGTTAAGCTTAGGGATTTCACATCTGACTTAATAAACAACCTGCGCACTCTTTACGCCCAGTAATTCCGATTAACGCTAGCACTCTCCGTATTACCGCGGCTGCTGGCACGGAGTTAGCCAGTGCTTCTTCTGTAGGTAACGTCAAGTTTTTAGCATTTTTAGTACTAAAAACCTTCTTTCCCACCGAAAGTGCTTTACAACCCTAAGGCCTTCTTCGCACACGCGGCATAGCTGCATCAGGGTTTCCCCCATTGTGCAATATTCCCCACTGCTGCCTCCCGTAGGAGTCTGGACCGTGTCTCAGTTCCAGTGTGGCTGATTATCCTCTCAGATCAGCTAGAGATCGTAGCCTAGGTAAGCCATTACCTTACCTACTAGCTAATCTCGTCTGGGTTCCTCAAAAGGCATAAGGTCAAAAAATTGATCCCCTACTTTAATCATTTTAAAAAATGATTTTATTCGGTATTAGCTATCGTTTCCAATAGTTATCCCAATCCTTATGGCAGATCCCCAGATATTACTCACCCGTTCGCCGCTCGCCGGCAAAAAAAGAAATAAATCTTTTTTTCCGCTGCCGCTCGACTTGCATGTGTTAGGCTTGCCGCCAGCGTTCAATCTGAGCCATGATCAAACTCTTCAATTTGAAATTTCGTACTAACAAACAATTTTTGTAGATACAATAGCAGTATTGTCTACACGAAAATTTTATATTTTAAAGAACTAAAAATATTGCTATAGTATATAGCAAAATTTTATAATAGAGTCAAATTTTTATTTGATAAAATTAAATAGTATCGAAAAAAAAGCTATATGAAAAAATCTACTAAAACACTTCCTATTTTTACTAAAAAAACTTCTTATGCTACAAAAAAATTAGATAGTTATCAAATTATGGTAGATTCTGGAATAATAAAAAAATTTTCCTCTGGAATATACTATTGGATGCCTTATGGATTAAAGATACTAAGAAATTTAAAAAAAATCATTAGAAAAGAAATTAATTCAATAGGAGGTTTAGAAATTTTAGCTCCTTTAGTTCAAAAAGCAAACATTTGGGAAAAGACAAATAGATTAGTTAAATATGGAAAAGAATTAGCAAAATTTACAAATAGAGAAAACAAATTATTTGTTATTAGTCCTACAAATGAAGAAGCATTTACATTGCTTGCTAGAGAAATGATAAAATCTTATAAGGATATGCCTATGATTTTATATCAAATTCAAACAAAATTTAGAGATGAAATAAGATCTAGATTTGGTCTTATACGTTCTAAAGAATTTATCATGAAAGATGCTTATTCTTTTCACACAAATGTAAAATGTTTAGAAAAAACCTATAAAAAATTTTTTGAATCATATAAAAATATTTTTTCTATTTTAAATTTGCGTACTGTATCTGTAAAAGCAGAAAGTGGAATTATAGGTGGAAACAAATCTCATGAATTTTATGTTTTTTCTAAAAAAGGAGAAAGTAGTATAATAAAATTCAAAAAAAAATACTATAGTAAAAGTTTTTTTATAAAAAAAGTACTTAGCAGTAAAAAAACAAAAAAATCTTTACAAACTATTAGTACTAAAGAAGTACTTAGTATAGAAAATTTTTCTAAAAAATTTTCTATTCCTTTGAAAAAAATTTTAAAATTTAATTTTTTTACTTATAGAAAAAATAATAATGCTAAAATAGTTGGTATTGGATTAAGAGGAGATACAGAAATAAGTCTGTCTAAATTAAAAAAAGTTTTTCAATGCTCAAAAGATGCAAAAATTATGAAAGACGAAGAAATAGAAAAATTATTTAGAATTCCTGTTCAATTTGTAGGTCCAATAAACTTAAGTATTCCATTTTTTATAGATTATAAGGCATTTTTAATGAAAGACTTTGTTTCTGGATCAAATAGTTTTGGAAAATATTTATCAGGAATAAATTGGAAAATAGATACTTGTATTCCTCAAGTAGAAGATTTAAAAAAAGAAGTAGAAAAAGAAAATTCTAATGAAACAAACTTTTTTATAAAAAAAGGAATAGAAATAGGACATATTTTTCAAATAGGAACCAAATACTCTAAATTTTTAAATGCGTTTTATACAGATAAATTTAGTAAAAAATTTCCAATTTTTATGGGATGTTATGGAATTGGTATTACTAGATTAGTTTCAGTAATTGTAGAAAAAAATTATGATTCTAAGGGAATTATTTGGCCTAAAAAAGTTTGTCCTTACAAATTTGCTATTTTACCTACTAAAATGTCTAAAAAAATAGAAAATTTTTCTAAAAAAGTTTATTCAATTTTAAAGAATAAAAAAATTAAGGTTTTATTTGACAATAGAAATAAATATTTCGGAGAAAAGTATGCAGATTTAGATTTAATTGGCATACCAAAAATTATTATAGTGAGTGATAGACTTATTAAGTACGAACAAATAGAATTAAACGACAGAATAAAAAAAGAAAAAATAATTCTTAAATTAGAAGAAATGGAAAGTTTTTTTATTTAATTTTGTATACTATTTATCCAAGTAAATTCTAAAGATTTTTTACTTTTTTTGTTTTTGCTATTTTTCGTTGCAAATTTTCCAACAGCTCCCATAAGTATTTTATTGTAGTACACTAAAGGAATGTATTTTCTTTCCCAAGGTGGAATATTAAATTTTTGAAATATACTTTTTATTTTATATTTTTTTTTTTCTTTTAAAAGATAAATAGAATTTTTAGGGAATATATTAATTTTTATAAGTATTTTTTCGTTTTTTTTAGGACAACGAATATTTAATTTGTTGTTGGTATTTTTTTTATTCTTATAAACCGTTCTTTTTTTTTTAAAAGATTTTTTTAGTTTTCCTATTTTCATAGGAAGGTTGATTTTTTTATTGTTTTTTAACCAAAGAATAGAAAATTTTTTTTTTATACTATGCAAATGAAATGGAATAATATAAAAAAAATTTTTAAATTTTTTAATACAAAAATTTTCAATTTTAAAACAGCATTTATTATCTTTTTTTGAATTTGCCATTTCTTCCCATAAAAGACCTATTTTTTTGTACGAAATATGCAATTTATTCATTTTCAACCAGAATCTTAGTATTGCTATCCTATCAAAATTTTTCATAGAAGATATTTTTATGATATCTATAATTTTTTTTGTAGAAATCATACTTTTAATTTTTTTTTTATAAATAGAGCTAATAAGATTTTCTTGTTGAGAACATATTTTTGTTGTTCTATATACAGATTGATTAAAAAATTTCCATCTTTTTCGTATTATTGGAAGAATTTTTATTCTTAAAAAATTTCTATCATATTTCAAATCAAAATTACTTTCATCTTGTATCCATCGTAATTTGTATTTTTTTGCATATTCATTAATAAATTTTTTTTCTATACTAATCATAGGTCTTAGTATATTAATTCCATACAGTCCATTTTTCTTTATCATTCCAGAAAGACCTAATGTACCACTTCCTCTTTTTAAAGCAAGAAAAAAAGTTTCTACTTGATCATCTAAATGATGTGCAGTAAGTAAGATTTCTTTTTTGAAAATTATTTTTTTAAATTCTAAATATCTTAATATTCGTAATTTTTGTTCTGAATATGAAATACTTGGATTTTTTTCTATTTTTGTAGAAACAAAATCTATACTTCTTATTCTGCATTGTTCTTCACAATGCTTTTTCCAAATTTCAGAATTTTTACTAATTGTATGATCTACATAATGAGCTCTAAATTGTACTTTCTGTGAATTATAACTTTTTAGTACGATAGATATAATATCCAAAAGTACTGTTGAATCTATTCCTCCACTAAATCCCAATAAAAATTTCTTATTAGAAGAAAAAATTTTTTTTAGTTTTTTTTTTAATTTTTTTAGAGTATACTGAAAAAAAAGAGTATTTTTTTTATCTACATCCATATTTCATAATTTTTTCGTATCTTATTTTGATAAGTTTTTTAATTTTAATTTTTTTTAAATTTTGTAAATCTTGCAATATTTTTCTTTTTAAAGAATAAAATACAGAATAATAGTCTTTATGCGCTCCACCAATTGGTTCTAATACGATATCATCGATTAGTCTTAATTTTTTTAACCTTTTTGCAGTAACTCCCATTGATTCAGCTGCTATAGGAGCTTTACTAACGTCCTTCCATAATATTGATGCACATCCTTCTGGAGAAATAACTGAATAAGTACTATACTCTAACATATTTATTTTATCACCTATACATATAGCTAAAGCTCCTCCAGATCCTCCTTCTCCTATAATGTTGCATATTATGGGAGTTTTTAGTTTTGACATTTGAAATAAATTATTTGCAATTGCTATCGCTTGTCCTCTTTCTTCTGCTTCAATTCCTGGATACGCACCAGGAGTATCAATAAAAGTTAATAAAGGTATTTCAAATTGTTCTGCTAGTTTCATAATTCTTAAAGATTTTCTATATCCTTCTGGATAAGGCATGCCAAAGTTTCTATGTATTTTTTCTTTTGTTTCTCTTCCTTTTTGATGTCCTATAATCATAACTGATTCTGATTCTAACCTTCCTATACCACCCACAATAGATTGATCATCTGAATACAATCTATCTCCACAAATTTCATCAAAGTCTTCAAATATATTATTTATATAATCCAATGTATGAGGTCTCAAAGGATGCCTAGCTAATTGTACTATTTGCCAATCAGTTAGATTAGAAAAAATTTTTTTTGTTAATTCACTTTTTTTTTTTTTAGTTTTTCTATTTCTTTACTAATTTTAGAATCAGAAAAACTATTTTTTTTGCAAAATCCAACTAAAGAATTTATTTTCTCTTCTAATTCCATTATTGGTTTTTCAAAATCTAAAAATTTTTTCATAAATTTTCCTATTTAAAGATCATTTCTACATTTTTTTTTCCAAATGCAATAAAAATGTTTTCTAATAGAGAATTAGTAACTTGAATACTATAATTTTTTTTACTGACGAACTTTTTAAAAGTACAGAAATTTTGTTGATCTATAAAAGATATTTTTGTTTTTCCAGAAACAAAATCTTTTAAAAAATTTTTTAAAAAATAGATAGATTCTTTTTTTCTATTTTTTACAAATGTAATACGTATTTCTTTAAGATATTTTTCTCTTATTTTTTCTAATGTTGTAATTTTATCACATAAAAATATTTTAGAATTATTTTTTTCTATTTTTTGTGATTTATGATAAATTGCTAAAATAATTCCTTTTTTTATGAAATTTTGATAATTATTGTATTTTTTTTTAGAAATAAAAATACTTTTTTTAGATAAAAAAGTATCTATTTTAATAAAATAGAATTCTTCTCTATAAGAATTCCATTTTTTTCTTATAAATTCAATTATTCCAAATAAAATTTTTTTTTTTTTTATTTCATTTTTTTTAGTGTAAATTTTAATTTCTTCTAAAAAAAATTTTAGAGGATGTCCTGTTAAGTACATTCCTGTAGAAAGTTTTTCATATTTTAACTTTTTTGATTCACTCCAAAAATCGGTATGATTTATTCTTACAATAGGAAAATATAAATTGTTTTCATTTATAGGAAACATTTCTTTTTGTTTAGATAACATGGATTTATTTTTTTGATTTGCGTAACAGATAGCAAATCGTATAGAGTTTATTAGTTCCAGTCTATTTTTTTTAAATGTATCAAATGCTCCGGAAAAAATTAGTTGCTCTAAAGTTTTTTTAGTAATTTTTTTCATATTAGTTCTTTCACAAAAATTAAAAATTGAAGAATAAAATCCATTTTTTTTTCTTTCTTCAATGATAATTTTGGCAGAAGACTTTCCAATTCCCTTAATTGCTCCTAAACCAAATATTATTTCTTTATTTTTTGTTATATCAAAAAAATAGTGACTTTTATTTATATCTGGAGGTAAAACTGTGATATCCATTTCTTTGCAATTCTCTATCAAAGAGACAATTTTTTTTGTATTTTGTATTTCTGAATTCATTACAGATACTAAAAACTCTTTTGGATAATTAGATTTCAACCATAAAGTTTGGTACGAAATGTAAGCATACGCTGTAGAATGTGATTTATTAAATCCGTATCCAGCAAATTTTTCTAATAATTCAAATATTCTTTTTGAAAATAGTTTTTCAATTCCTAGATTTTTTGCTCCTTTTTGAAAAAAAATGCTTTCTTTTTGCATAATTTTTTTATCTTTTTTACTAATAGCTCTTCTTAAAATATCTGCTCTAGATAAGGTATATCCTGCAACAGTTTGAGCTATTTTCATAACTTGTTCTTGAAATACTATAATTCCATATGTATCTTTTAAAATTGGTTTTAGTAAATTACTATTCCAATTTTTTTCTGGATAGTAAACTTTTTCTTTTTTATTTTTCCTATTTATATAGTTTTCTACCATTCCTGATTGTAAAGGTCCTGGACGAAATAAAGCAAGAAGAATAATAATATCTTGAAAACAATTTGGACAAAATTTTTTTATCAGTTTTTTTATTCCATATGATTCTAATTGAAATATTCCTACTGTATTAGCTTTTTGTAGATTTAAAAAACTTTTTTTATCCGATAAATTGAATTCTTTAGATTTTAGAGAAAAATATTTATTTGTTTTTTTTTGAATAATTTTTTTTGCTAAATCTATAACTGTTAAAGTTTTTAATCCTAAAAAATCAAATTTTACTAAACCGATATTTTCAATATCTTGTTTATCAAATTGTGTTATGATTGCATTGCTATCTTTATCTAAATATACGGGGCAAAAATTAGTAATTTTAGTTGGAGAAATAACTATGCCTCCTGCATGTTTTCCTACATTTTTAATTGTACCTTCTATTTTTTTTGCCATATTGATAATTATTTTTGCTTCTTCATCATTTTGATAAAGTTCTAAAAAACTTTTTTCTGTATTCAGAGCTTTACTAATAGTAATTCCAAAATCGTTAGGAATCATTTTTGAAATTTTATCTACCATAGTATATGGATATCCTAAAATTCTTCCTACATCTTTAATAGCTGATTTTGCTGTTAGACTCCCAAAAGTAACGATTTGTGCTACAGAAAATTTTCCGTATCTTTTTATGACATGCTCTATTACTAAATCTCTTTTTTTAACACAAAAATCTATATCAAAATCAGGCAAAGAAGTCCTTTCTTTATTTAAAAATCTTTCGAATATTAAATCAAATTTTATAGGATCCAAATCTGTTATATACAAACAAAATGCAACTAAAGATCCTGCTCCTGATCCTCTTCCAGGACCAACGGGAATGCCATTTTTTTTCGCCCAAATTATAAATTCCATAACAATTAAAAAATAACTAGGAAACTTCATAGAATTGATTACTTTTATTTCATAGTTCAGTCTCTTTATATATTTTTCTTTTATTTTTTTTATAGAATTTTTTGAATATAAGGAAGATAGTCTTTTTTTAAGACCTTTATGTGCTAATTGGTACAATAGTTTTTCTGGAGAATAATTTTTATACGTAAATTTTGGAAGAAAATTATCTTTAAAATTCATAAATACACTGCATCTTTTAGCAATTTGAACACTATTTTCTAATGCTTCAGGAATATCAAAAAATAGTTTTTGCATTTCTTCCTGACTTTTTATGTATTGCTGTGGAGTATACTTTTCTCTTTTTTTTACTTCTTGCAAAGAAATATTATTTCCTATTGCTATTCTTACTTGATGTGCCTCAAAATCTTCTGATGAAATAAATCTTACGTTATTTGTAGCTACTACAGGAATTCCTTGAATTCTTGCTAATTCTAATGCGGATGTTATATATTTTTCTTCTATTTCTTTTCCTATTCTAGTAATTTCTATATAGAAATTATTATCGAAATGTTTTAAAAAAATACTTAAATATTTTTTAATACTAATTTTTTTTTCTTTTATAATATAATCTGCAATTTCTCCTTTGTAAGATCCAGATAAAATTATAATTCCTTCTTTATATTTTATAAGCCAAGAATACTGTATTTTATAAGTAGAAGAAAATCCTTCTATTTGTGCTTTTGAAATTAATAGTATGAGATTTTTGTATCCTGTATTATTTTTGGCAATCAATGTAATTTCAAAATCTCTATTATTCTCAATGCATCCCATAATTAAAAAATCTACTCCAACTATTGGTTTGATACCATTTTTTATGGATTGTTTGTAGAACTTTATCCACCCAGAAAGGCTATGAAAATCTGTAATTGCTAACGATGGCATTTGATAACTGCATACTTTCTTAATAGCAGGTTCTATTTTAACTAATCCATCTATCATAGAATAATCTGTATGTATCTTAAGATGTATAAATTTTGTTTTTATAGACATTTTTTATTTTTATATATCATAGATATTATGGAAAAAGCCAATTTTTTATTAGTATTTCTAAGAATTGACTTATGTAATTTAGTAAATTCTTTTTTCATGCTATCTATTTTTTTTTTATTAGAAAGAAGTGTAATTGTTTCTTTAAATAAATTTTTATAACAAAGACGAAATTGCACAAATTCCTTAACTATTTTTTTTTTAGCTAAAATATTTGGAATAGATATCCATTTTATTTTTATTAACATTCTTACTATTAAGTAGGAAAAAAAATTCATTTTATAACCTACTATCATAGGACATTTAGCAAGCATACATTCTAAGGTAGCAGTACCGGAAGTTACCAAAGCAAAATCTCCAGATAGAAGAACTTCTTTAGAAAATTGTACTATCTGTACTGAAAGATCGGGAGTAATTTTATTTTTTTTATTTATAATTATCTTTTTTATTTCTTCTGTTCCAAATAAAATAAAAATTTCTATTTTTTTGATTTTTTTTTTTAAAAGTTTTGCACACTTTAAAAAAGTAGGTATAACATATCTGATTTCTTGCTTTCTACTTCCTGGAAGAATCAGAAGACGAAAGTTTTTTTTTTCTTTTTTCTTGTAATAAATAGGATAATTTTTTGCTAAACAATGTCCAACAAATTCATAAGGAATGCTGTAATTTTTATATATTTCTTTTTCAAATGGAAATAAAAGAAATATTTTATCTATAAATTTTTGCATATTTATAATTCTTTTCTTTCTCCAAGCCCATACTGTAGGGCTTACATAATGTACTACAGGTATACCAAACTTTTTAACAATTTTTTCTATTGAAAAATTAAATTCTGGAAAATCAATTCCTATAAATATATCTGGTTTTATTTTTTTTATTTGATTTATTATATTTTTTCTTATTTTTAAAATTTTTTTCAAACTAAAAAAAACTTCAAATATCCCCATTATTGCGAGATCTTTAGTATTATACCAAGACACCATGTTTGTTTTCTTCATTTCTTCCCCAGAAATTCCAAAAAATTTTACATTTGAAAGATATTTCTTTATTTCAGAGATTAGTTGAAAACCGAGAATATCTCCAGATTTTTCTCCAACTACTACTACAATTTTATAATTTTTTTTTTCATTACTATCTAATGATCCCTCTTTTTGATTTTTTTAAAAATTGTAAAAATTTTTCTATAATACTATTCTCTTTAGATAAACGCATCAATTTGTATTTTGCTTGTTGTAAAGAATTTCCTTTTTTATACAATATTTGGTATGCTTTTTTTATAATAAATAAGTCCTTTTTTTTAAATCCCCTTCTCTTTAATCCTTTAATATTTAGCCCATATTCAGTAGCATGATTTCCTTGTACTATCAAATACGGTGGTACATCTTTTGTAACTCCTGAACAACCTCCTATCATAACGTTAGTTCCAATTAAGCAAAATTGATGTATTGCAGTCATACCTCCAATAACTACATGATCTTCTATAGTTACGTGTCCACCCAAAGTGGTGTGATTTGCCATAATACAATTATTTCCTATAGTACAATCATGAGCTATATGAGAATTAACCATCAAAAGATTATTATTTCCAATTTTTGTAATACCGCCTCCTTGTTTTGTACCCCTATGTATTGTAACACTTTCTCTAATTTGATTATTATTTCCTATTTCTACATAAGTTTTTTCTCCTAAATATTTTAAATCTTGATTAATTTCTCCTAATGAAGTAAAAGAATATATCTGATTTTTTTTACCAATTTTTGTAATACCATCTACTACTATATGAGATTTTAAAATTGTTTTTTCTCCAATTTCTACTTTTGCTCCGATAAAACAAAATGGTCCTATATAAACTTCAGAGCGTAAAACAGCTCCTTTTTCTACAATAGAACTAGGATGTATAAAAACAGAACTATCAATCATTTTGAAATCCTTAACGACGAGCACACATCATTAATGCTTCACATACAATTCTATTTTCTATTTTTGCAATTCCTTTAAATCTAGCGATACCTCTTCTTTTTTTTATAAATTCTACTTCCAAGATCATTTGATCACCCGGTTGTACTGGATGTTTAAATCTTGCATAATCTATTGCAGCAAAATAGTATAGCTCTTTATTAGATAGTTTTCCTGAACTTTTAAAAGCTAGTATACCAGTAGCTTGTGCCATAGCTTCAAGTATTAGTACTCCTGGAAAAATAGGTTTTTTTGGAAAATGTCCTTGAAAAAAAGGTTCATTAAAAGTAACATTTTTTATAGCTCGTAAAAATTTGCCTTTTTTAAAATATAAAACTCGATCTATTAATAAAAATGGAAAACGATGAGGTAAAAACTCTAGTATCTCTTCAATATAAAGAGTACAACTATTATTCATTAAAATATTTTCCTATTTAAATAATTTTATTATAAAAATAATATTTTGATTTATTATATAAAGATAAGGATAATAGTGTGAAAGTCTAATAAAAATTTTAAAGTTTATCTTTTTTTTTAAAATTTTTTTGAATTCTTTATTAATTTTTCAAGATTCATAGATAAAATAGTATTTCTTCTCCATCTTTGATTAGTTTGTACTGGTATTCCAGAAGAATATACTCCACTTTTTTTTATAGAACGCATAACCATACCCATTCCTGTGATAGAAACTTTATCACAAATTTCTATATGTCCATTTATAACGCTAGCGCCTCCAATCATACAAAATTTCCCTATTTTTGCTCCTCCACCTATAATTACTCCTCCTGCGATTGCTGTAAAACTTCCTATGTATACGTTATGCGCAATATGACAATGATTATCTATAATGACTCCATTTTCTACAAAAGTACATTCTATTGATCCTCTATCTATTGTTGTATTAGATCCAATTTCTGTATTATTTCCAATATACGTTTTTCCTATTTGAGGAATTTTTATCCATTTTTGATTTTCTTTTATGAATCCAAATCCTTCAGATCCAATAACTGTATTGGACTTTAAATAGCATTTTTCTCCTATAGTAACATTTTCATGTATAACAACATTCGATAGTATTTGAGTTCCTTTTCCTATTTTGGTGTTTTTTCCTATAAAACAGTTTGTTCCTATTGAAACATTTTTTTCTATTAGTACTTTTTCTTCTATACAAGTATATGATCCTATAGAAACATTTTTTGACACTATCGCATTAGGAGAAATTTCTGAAAATTTACTAATAGAGTATTTTTTTTTCTTTTTTTTTAAAGCATTCATTATTTTTATATAAGATAAATAAGGATTTTTTACAATTATTGCTGAAGTTTTACAAAAAGGTAAATCTTCTTTTTTTAGAAGAACAGCAGAAGCATGACAAGAAAGAAGCTTTTTTCTATATTTTTTATTTGATAAAAAAGAAATTTCTCCATTTTTAGCACTTTCTATTGAGTTAAATCTATAAATTTTGATTTTTTTCTTTCCATGTATTTCTGCTTTTAAATAATTTGCTATTTTGTATAATTCAATTGGAAAAAACATATTTGTTATTTAACCTGTTTTAAAACTTCTTCTGTAATATCTTTTGTATTATTTAAATAAATCACACATTCTGAATCGAGAACAACATCATATCCATCTTTTTTTGCAATACTTTTTATAATTTTATTAATTTGTTCTATAATTTTGTCTTTTTCTTCGTTTTGTCTTCTTCTGTTGTCTCTTTCGAATAGCTGAGCTTTATTAGCAAATTGTTCTTTTTGTAAAAATATAGATTTTTCTAGAGCTTTAGATTCGCTTATGCTAAGTTTATTTTTTTCTTTTTTTAATCTATCTATTTTATTTTTTAAATCTTTTTCTATGTTTTGTAATTCTAATGCTCTATCTCTAAATTCTTTTTCTAACTCTTTAATCACTATCATTCTTTGTGAAGAATTTTGAAAAACTTTAGAAAGATTTACCACAGCAATCTTTTCTATTGCTTGAGTTTGAAAATTGTAAAAATAAAACAATATTGTAAAAAAAATAAAAAAAATTTTTTTCATATTTTCTCCTTTTTTACCATGAACTTCCTAAATTAAATTGAAAATTTTCTATTTTATCTTCTGGAAGTTTTTTAATGGGTACAGAATAAGAAAAGTTTAGTAAACCAACCGGAGTAATCCATTTCCATGAAATTCCACTAGAAATTCTGAATATTTCTCTTGTTTGTTGTACAGAAAAAGATTTTCCGTATACATCTTTCATTTTTTTATTCCAATTTGTATCAAGAAGTATTCCTGAATCTAAAAAAATTGAATTTCTAAAGGAATCCTGATTTTTTCTAGAAAAAAAAGGAATAGGAAAAATAAATTCTGTATTAAAAAATAGTATCACGTTTCCTCCTGTTGATCTTTCAGCATCGTATTCTTTTAGACATTCTTCTTGTTTGCAAGAATTTTTATAATAAAAAGACTTAGGACCTATAGAATGAAATTTAAATCCTCTAATTGTATCTGGACCACCATAAAAAAAATTGTCATAAAAAGGTGTTTGCTTTTTTTTTATTTTTCCTAAAAATCCTAAATATAAATGATTCATAAATATCTTATCTTTTTTTCTGTCTATAGGAATATAAAAAAAGTTTTCTAAAATAAACTTATAGTATTTATTTGTAGAAGTAGGTAATGTTACCTTTCCATAAATTTCGTTTTTCATTCCAGAATTTGAAAAATATTCTCTATTCAGACTATTAAAAATCCATCCAATCACGAAAAACTTATCTTGATTTTTTAAATTAATAGGTTCATTCTCTTTTATTTTTTCTAACTTACTTGAATTTTGATTCAAATTTTTAAAATATTGCAAAAAATCTACTTGTACTTTTTGAGCATATACTTGATTTCTTGAAAAATTAATACCTAATTTTATTCTATTTTTTTCTGTTATAGGAAAAGAAATTGCTTTTTCTATTTCAAAATTATTTAAATTATACTCAGAAACTGAATTTTTGTTATAGTAAGATTGAGTATAAGAAAGTTTATTGCTAATTTGATAATTGTCTAGCATAGGAGAGTATCTACTATACAATTCTAGATAAGATTGATGTTGATTTTTAGTGCCTATAAAACTGATGGTATTTCCTGATCCTAGAAAATTTTCTTGTTGTATTCTAAATTGAAAATTTAGTTTACTTTGTGTACCAAATCCTGCTCCTATATTAAAGCTTCCTGTATTTTTTTCTTTTACAACATATATGATATCTACTATATTTGAAGTATAAGAAACATTCTTAATGTATAGTAGTACTTCTTCGAAATAATCTGTTTTAATTAAATTTTCTCTTCCTTTTCTAACTAATTGTATATCCATCCAAGAACCTTCTATTTGGGGAACATTTCTTCTTAGAACAAAATCTCTAGTAGAATAGTTTCCTGAAAATATGATATTTCTTACTTGATATCTTTTTCCTTTATTAATATAAAACTCTAATTCTATAGTTCTATTTGAATGAAAAAAATTGTTTCTTACATTAATCTCTGGATAAGGAAAACCTATTTTTTCTAGATAAGAAATTATTTTTTCTTTTACTTTTTCAATAGATTCTTTTTTATAGAAACTATCTATTTTTATATTATTTATAATTTTTAAAATTTTTTTATCTTCTTTTTCTTTATTTTTTATTACAACTTTAGAAATTTTGTATTTTTCTCCTTCATATATGTTAATGTTTAAAAAAATTCTTTTCCTATTTTTTGCAATTCTATTTTGTATAGAAATGATTTTAAAATTTGCATAACCTTTATTAAAATAGAATTTTTTTAAGTTTTTTATACTTTCTTCTAAAAAAAATTTACTATATTTTATAGTTTTAATTTTTTTCCAAGAAAAAATTTTTGATTTTTGGAAAAAAACTTTTTCTAAAACTTTTTTTTGAAATATTTTATTTCCTGTTATACTAACTTTTGCAATTTTTATTGCATCATTTTCTATAAATTGCACTTGTATTGCAATTGTATTATTTTTCTTAAATTTTTCTTTTATTTCAATATATGAAAAATATTGACCATTTTCATAAAAGAAATTTTCAAAAATTTTTTTTATTTTAAATAATTTACTTCTGTCAAAAAAACTATTTTTTTCGATTCCATTTTCTACAAAAATTTTTTCTATCTGTTCTATTTTGAAATTTTTTCCTACATTAAAATCAATTTTTTCTATTATAGGTCTTTCGTATAATTGAATAATAAGTATTTTATTTTTCTTTAGTACTTTTATATTATTGAAAAATTTAGTTTCATACAAATCAAAAATTATCTTTTGTATTTCTTTTTCTGATACTTCACGATTCAGATATTTTGATATTTTTTTTCTAATAAATTTATTTGATACTCTTTGCAATCCCTCTATTTTTAAATTTTCGAAAAAAAAAGTTTTTTCTTCTGCTTGCGAAGAAAAATACAAAAGTAAAAACACGAAAAATAATTTTTTTATAAAATTCATTTTATTTAAATTTTTTAATATCATTAAATATAGAGAAAATTGTTAAAAAAATTAAAAAGAAAATGCTAATTTGAAAAACTAAATTTTTTATTTTATCAGGAATGTTTTTACGAAAAATTGCTTCTATCAATAAAATTGTAAATTGACCTCCATCTAAAACAGGTATAGGAAGTAAATTAACAATACCTAAATTAATACTAATTATAGATAAAAAAAATAAATAGTAAACAAAACCACTACGAATAAAATATTCAGAATGTTTTGCAATTAGTATAGGTCCAGAAAAATTCTTCATATTTTCTTTATTGTACAAAATAGATACTAAATTTTTAATAATTGATTTTGCAGTACTAATAGTTCTATGAAAAGCATGAAAATAAGAATCTCTAAAATTAAATGCTTTTACTATACTGTTCTGATACATAAAATGACATTCTTTTTCAGATAGAATTCCTAAAATATTTCTAAACATTTTTTCTTCTGATAAATTAAAGTTTTTTATTTCATTTGAAAAAAAAGTAATAGGAATTTTTTTTCCTTTTCTGATAACTGTTAGAAAAATTTTTTCTTCTTTATTATTTTTTAAATAGTGAAAAAATTCTTTCCAAGAATTTATATTTTTTATGCCAAATTTTTCTATTCTGTCTCCTAATTGAATTTTTTGAGAAAATGCATGCTTATTTTCTAAATTAAATACTATCGGTACTGAATTTTCTGATTGCACTGGAATTATTCCTAAAGCATTTATTAAATCTTTTTTTAGTAAAAAATTTTTTAAATCTAAGTATTTTTTATGAAATTGATTTTCTTGATCTACTAAAAGTACTTCTATTTTTCTTCCTATATTTTTTTTAATTTGTAAAACTACTTTATTCCAATTTGGGGTATTAATTTTATTTACTGAATAGAATCTCATTCCATAATAAATTTGATTTTTTTCTGCAAAAGAATTTTTTATTGTTTTACCTATAATTGGATAATATTTTTCAGAAGGAATACCAATAAAAAAAATAATCCAATAGCAAAAAAAAGCAAATAATAAATTGAAAATTGGTCCAGACAAAATAATTATACTTTTTTGAAAAAAATTTACTTTTTTAAAAATTCTTTCATCTAGATCATCTTTATTTGTTTTTTTTTCTTGCATCTTTACATATCCGCCGATAGGTATGCAAGACAAACAATACTGAGTTCCTTTTTTATCAGAAAAGCTGAATACACTTTTTCCAAATCCAATAGAAAATTTTTCTACTCTAACATTCATCATTCTTGCACAAAAAAAATGTCCAAATTCATGAATAAATACTAATATTCCTAAAGAAAAAATAAAAATTAAAGAACTAAAAAGAAAATTTATCATATATTTTGTACATATTAAAATCTAAAAATACATAAAGTTAATTACTATAGGAAAGGTGCATAAAATACTATCTATTCTATCTAAAACTCCTCCATGTCCTGGAAAAATACTACCTGAATTTTTAACTTTTTTAATTCTTTTTATTTTACTGATAAAAATATCACCAAAAAATGAGACTATTAAAATTAAAAAAACAGAAATAAAACTTTTTCTTTCATGAGAAAATACTACTATTTTTTTTAGTACTAAATTAACTATTTCTGTTAAAAAAATACCTCCCAATAATCCTTCATAAGTTTTGTTAGGAGATACATTTGGACATATTCTTATTTTTCCTAATAAGCTTCCTACTATATATGAAAAAGTGTCCATACACCAAATAATAGTTAGCATATAGATAAAAAATATTTTGTATTCTTTGTATTCAAATGCAAAATTAGTTATAGAATAAAAAAAATTAATAATTATTAAAATTCCTAAAAGAATTTTTAGATTTTTTTTTTCAAAAATTTTTAAAAATTTCTTAATTTTTGATACGAAAAGCATAGAGATAGTAAATAAAAAAGAATTTAAAATAAAGAAGTATTTTTTATTTAAAGAATAAAAAAAAGGATATTTATATAAAATTATAAAAACAATTATTAAAAAAAATAAATAAAATAAAAAAAAAGGCATAATTTTTTCTTTTTCTTTACTACATAATTTTATCCATTCAAACATACCAATTGAACAAATTAGGCTTATAAAAAAAGAAAAAAGAACACTATCTGCATAAATTATAATAGATAAAGTAGCGAAAATACCAAAAATAGATGTAATAGTTCTTTTTATAAACAAATTTTTATTCCTCAAATTTTTTAGATACAATTCCACCAAATTTTCTTTTTCTTTTAGAAAAAGATAGAATTGCTTGTTCAAAAATTTTCTTATCAAAATCAGGCCATAGAACTTTAGTAAAAAAAAGTTCAGAGTAGGCAATTTGCCAAAGTAAAAAATTACTTATTCTATATTCTCCTCCGGTTCTAATCACTAAATCCACTGGAAAGAATTCGTTTATACAAATAAATTTACAAAAAATTTTTTCGTTTATTTCTTTCGGTTCTAGATGTCCTAATTTTACTAAATGAGCTATTTTTACAGCTGATTGTATAATATCCCATCTTCCTCCATAATTAATTGCTATATTTAAAATTAATTTTTTATTTTTTTTTGTAATTTTTTCAGTTTTTTTTATATATTTTTTCAAATTTTTACAAAATACTTTTGTATTTCCTATAAAGTTTATCCTAATTTTTTTCTTTTTCAAAATTTTAACTTTTTTTTTTAAAATATACACAAATAAATTCATTAAGTCAGAAACTTCTTTTTTTGGCCTTTTCCAATTTTCACTACTAAAAGCATATAAAGTTAGAACTTTAATTTTATTAATAGAAAAATTTATAGCTCTAAACATCGCTTTTATTCCTTCTTTATGCCCTTCTATTCTTACTTTCCCTTTTTTTTTTGCCCATCTTCCATTGCCATCCATTATAATAGCAACATGTCTAATATTTGTATTTTCTATATTATTCAAATTTTTTAAATTTCATTCAGTTTCTATTTGTAAAATAAATAATATTATACCGTAATACATTTTATTTTTTTGTAAGCTATATTTCTAGATAATTTATCTATTTGAATAGATTCTTCTATACTAGATGGATTTTTGTAACTCAAATTTTCTAAAACATATTTATTAACACGAAAAATATCAGTAAAATTTATTTCTTTTCTAAGAAAAGATTGTACTGAAATTTCATTAGCAGCATTTAAAGCAATTATTGCGGTTTGTCCAGATTTGCTAGCTTCTATAGATAATTTAAAACAAGGATATTTTTTAAAAGAAACTTTACTAAAATGCAATTTTTTGATTTTAGTAAAATTTAATTCAGTATTTGGAACATAAATTCTTTTAGGATAGCTAAGCGCATACGTAATAGGAATTTCCATATCTGGAATACCTAATTGAGCCAAAATACTTCCATCTATATACTGAACCATAGAATGCACAATAGATTCTGGATGTATTAGAACTTCTAACTCTTTATCATTTGCATTAAAAAGTAATTTTGCTTCTATATACTCTAATCCTTTATTCATCATAGTAGCAGAATCTACAGAAATTTTTTTTCCCATTTTCCAATTAGGATGCGTACAAGCATATTCTGGAGTTATGTATTTCAAAAATTTACTTTTTATATTCATACAAGGACCACCAGATGCAGTAAGAATAATTTTAGAAATTCCGTATTTTTTCAAATGAATAAAACCTAGTTTTTTTCTTGCTTTTTCAGGAATGCTTTGAAAAATTGCACTATGTTCACTATCAATAGGAAGAATTTTCGCTTTGTATTTTTTGATTTTTTTAAAAAATAGTTTTCCACAAAATATCAAAATTTCTTTATTTGCTAATAGTAGTATTCTACCGGATTTTATAGCACTTAAAGTCGGTAATAATCCAGATATTCCAGAAATTGCAGAAATAATAATATCACTTTTTTTATTAGCAACTAGGCAACAAGCGGATTTGATTCCTGAAAAAACTACGGTATAGTCAGAATTTAGGTTTTTTTTTAGTATTTTTGCAGCATTTTCGTTTACCATACATGCATATTTAGGATGAAAGAATTCACACTGTTTTTGCATTAAAGAAAAATTTTCGTTAGCAATTAAAGCATAAACTTCAAAAATTTTTTTATTTTTTTTAATAATAGATAGGCATTTTTTTCCTATTTCTCCTGTACTACCTAATATAGTAATTTTTTTTTTCATAAAAAGTTAAACTATTTCATTAGTTCTTTTTCTTTATTTTTTTGTTCTTTTTGTAATTTTATAGTGTAAAAATCAGTTATTTTTTGAATATTTTTTTGTTCTCTCTTTTCTTCATCTATACTAATTTCTTTATTTTTGAGTTGCTTTTTTATTTTTTCTTTAGCTATTCTTCTAGTATTTCTAATAGAAATTTTTATTTCTTCAAAAATTTTTTTTACTTTTTTGATAGATTGTACTCTCCTTTCTTCAGAAATAGGAGGAGCGTATATTTTAATAATATTTTCATGTATAGATAAATTTACTCCAAAATTTTCTGCAATGATACAGTTCTTTATATTTTGAATGGTATTTTTATCAAAAACAGTAATTACAATAGTATTTTCATTTTCGTTAACTATACTAGATATTTTTCCTAATTCTATTTTTTTATCGTAATAGTGAACCAAAATTTTCTGAAATAAATTCGGTTTGATTCTTCTAGAATGAATAAGAGAAATTTTTTCTATAAAAGCATCTATACATTTTTGCATTTCTTTTTTTATATTCCAAAAACTATTTTTATTCATATTTTTAATATTTCATTTTATTTAGTTATTAAAGTACCTTCTTTTCCGCCTAAAATAATTTTTTTTAAAGCACCTAATTTATCAATATTGAAAATTCTAATCGGTAAATTATGTTCTTTAGCTATTGTAAATGCCGTTAAATCCATAACTTTTAGTTTTTTTCTTAAAATATCTTCGTAACTAATTTTCTCATAAAAAAATGCTTTAGGTTCTTTTCCAGGATCTTTAGAATAAACTCCATTTACTTTAGTAGCCTTAAGTATGATATTTGCTTTAATTTCTATTCCTCTTATACAAGCTGCCGAATCAGTAGAAAAAAAAGGAATTCCTATTCCAGATGCAAAGATAACAATATAGTTATTACAAAGCAAACTAATAGCTTTCATATAGCTATACGATTCACAAAAATTACTTATTGGAATAGGAGACATTAAACAAACATTAGAGTGTATTTTTCTTAAAGCATCAGTAACTACTAATCCATTGATAATAGTGGAAAGCATTCCTATTTGATCAGCTATAATTTTATTAATTCCTATTTTTTTTAAATAGTATCCTCTAAATAAATTCCCTCCACCTACTACTAGTCCAACTTGTACCCCCATTGATATCAATTCCTTAATTTCTACTGCTATTCTATTTAAGATAAAAAAATCAATTCCTAATTTTTTTTTTCCTTGTAAATATTCTCCACTTAATTTCAATAGAATTCTTTTATAAATTGGTTGCATTAAATTTTTCATTTTTTTTCCTAAAAAATTCTATAAAAAAAAGAATCTAAAAATCAATTGAGAAATTCAGATTATAAAAAAAATTTACCTAAGTATACTCTCCTAATTCAAATCTTATAAATTCATAAATTTTTTTCTTTTTTTCTTCTAAAATATCTCCTACTGTTTTATTTGTATTCATTATAAATGGTTGTTTCATAAGAGATATAGAATAAGAAAATTTTTTTACTTTTCCTTCTACAATTTTTTTAGTTATTTTTTGATTTTTCCTAAGTTTTTTTGCTATTTTTTTCTGTATGTGGGTTTCTTTTTTTAAAACTTCTTTGGGAATTGCAAAAGTGTCTAAGTATTTTGGTTTAGAAGCAGCTATATGCATAGCAATTTCTTTAGAAAAACGAGTATCTTCTATATCGGAAGATAGTATTACTCCAATTCTTTTATTATGCAAATATGTGGATATATAATTTCCTTTTAAAATACTAATTCTCCTAATATTTATATTTTCTGATAATTGGAAAATTAGTTTTCTTCTTTCTTCTTCAAAAATTTCTCTTATTTTTTTTTCTTTGTACAATCTATTTTTTATTATAAAATTTACGATTTTTTTGCTAAAAATTAAGAAATTTTTTTCACGAGATGCAAAATCTGTTTCACAATTAATTTCTAGTATAGTTCCAAAATCTTTACTTTCAGATATTTTTGTTAGAATAACTCCTTCTTTAGTGGGTCTAATAAATTTTTTTTCTGCTTGTAAAAAACCAGAATTTCTTAAAATTTCTACAGCTTTTTCTATGTTATAATCTGCTTGTTCTAAAGCATTTTTGCATTTTACTATTCCAACATCAGTTCTATTTCTTAACTCTAAAATTTTTTTCTTATAAAATCTATTTTTCATATCTCATTCCCTAATTTTCTTTTTTCTACATAAACAACATCTTCTTCTCTATCAAATTTTTGATTTTCTTTTCTACATAAAGATTGTTTAATAAGAAGTAAATAAAATGATATTGCTCTAATTGCATCATCATTTCCTGGTATTGCGAAATCAACTATAGTTGGATCTGAATTTGTATCAACTATAGCAAATATAGGAATTCCTAAACTGTTTGCTTCTTGTACTGCAATTTTTTCTTGTTTTATGTCAATTATAAACAAAGCATCCGGAATTCCTTTCATATTTTTTATACCTCCCAAGCTATTTTCTAACTTATTTAATTTTTTTTTTCTTATCAAAACTTCTTTCTTGGTAAGTTTTTTAAATGTACCGTCTTTTGATTGTTTTTCCAAATCTTTTAATTTTTTAATAGATTGTCTAACAGTTCTCCAATTCGTAAGCATTCCTCCTAACCATCTATAATTTACGAAAAATTGGTTGCAGGAAATAGCAGTTTCCGATATTAGAGAATTTACGGATTTTTTTGTAC
Source organism: bacterium endosymbiont of Pedicinus badii (assembly GCF_002075085.1). GTDB lineage: Bacteria > Pseudomonadota > Gammaproteobacteria > Enterobacterales > Enterobacteriaceae > PRUG. Next base: position 25,740 of record NZ_LKAS01000002.1, read on the forward strand.
AAACAAAAAGAATTTTACCTTTTTTATTAGCAATTTTTTTTAAATTCAAAATAGCAAATTTTATTGCAGATATAGTTTTTTCTAAATTAATAATATGAATTTTATTTTTTTTCCCTAAAATAAAAGGCTTCATTTTTGGATTCCAATTTTTTGTTTGATGTCCAAAGTGTATTCCTGCTTTTAGCATTTTTTTAATTGAGATAGTTTCCATAAATTCTAGTTTTATGTTTGCTTTATTAGAGTATATATCATAAACTAATTTTTTACTTTACTGAATAATTTAATTTTTTTATACTAAAATAAAATACGTAAAAATATTTTAAACAGAATGTCTTACATAAAAAGTGAGTATGAAATTGAAAAGATTAGAAAATCTTGCAAAATAGCTGCAGAAATCTTAGAAGCAATATCTCCATATATTAAAGTTGGAATTACAACAGAAGAAATAGATACAATTTGTAAAGCACAAATGCAATTAAGAAAAGCTAATTCAGCTTGTTTAGGATACCATGGTTTTCCAAAATCAGTTTGTGTTTCAAAAAATAATATTGTTTGTCATGGTATACCTAGCAAAAATGAAATTCTTCAAGATGGTGATATAGTGAATGTAGATGTATCTGTAGAAAAAGATGGGTATTATGGAGATACATCAAAAATGTTTTTAATAGGAAATGTAAAAGATTCTTATAAAAAACTATGTCAAGTAACAAAAAAATGTTTGTATTCCTCTATTAAGATAATAAAACCAGGTGTTCAATTAAATCAAATAGGAAAATGCATACAAGGAATTGCAGAAAAAAATGGATTTTCTGTAGTTAAAGAATACTGTGGGCATGGAATAGGTAAAAAATTACATGAAAAACCACAAGTACTACATTATTATACAAAAAAAAATCAATCGGTTTTGAAAAATGGTATGATTTTTACAATAGAACCTATGATTAATTTTGGAAAAAGATTTGTATACTTGGAAAAGGATAATTGGACTGTAAAAACAAAAGATAGTAGTTTTTCTGCACAATACGAACATACCGTTTTAGTAACAAAAAAAAATTTTGAAATACTAACGAAAAGAAAAGAAGAAGAATTTTTGTAATGGAAACAAAAAAGATAGAAAAATATAAAAATATTAGAAAAGATATAGAAATCATATTCAAAAATAGAAAAAAAAATTTTTTTTCTAAAAAAGATTGTAATACTATAAATAAAGTTATTAACTTACTAGATGAAGGAAAAATTCGAGTTGCAGAAAAAATAAACAATTATTGGATTTGTAACGATTGGATAAAAAAAGCAATACTACTATTTTTTTTAGCTACAAAAAGTAAAAAAATAGAAATTAAAAATGTAAACAATTTTTTTGATAAGATTCCTTGCAAATTTTTAAAATGGAAGGAAAAAAATTTTTTAAAAAAAAATATTCGTTCTGTTCCTTTTTGTTACATAAGAAAAGGGGCATATATAGAAAATAATGTAGTTATTATGCCTTCCTTTATAAACATAGGAGCTTTTATTGGAAAAGGAAGCATGATAGATACTTGGAGTACAATTGGTTCTTGTGCTCAAATAGGAAAAAATGTACACATATCTGGAGGAGTTGGAATTGGAGGTGTTTTGGAACCTATACAAGAAAATCCTACAATAATAGAAGATAATTGTTTTATAGGTGCTAGATCAGAAATTGCAGAGGGTGTTCTCATAAAGAAAAATTGTGTTATTTCTATGGGAACGTTTATTGGAAAAAGCACAAAAATATTTGATAGAAAAACAGAAAAAATGTACCAAGGTTATGTTCCTAAAAATTCAGTTGTTGTTCCAGGAACAATTCTATCAAAAACTAAAAATTGTCAATTGTATTCTGCTATTATTGTAAAAAAAGTAGATGTAAAAACAAGAAAAAAAGTAAAAATAAATTTTGACTTAAGAAGATAAAATTTCAATTTTTTTAGATAATCCAGTTTCTCTATATTGTTTGTTGTTAATGAGAAATTGTAAATTTTTTTTTGAAGACCAGAAAAGAATTTTATCGTTTGTTATATCTATAGCTTTATCAAGTAATTCCTTTGTGAAACGAAAGTTCTTTATAGGAAAAAGTATGACTATGCTTTCAAAATGTAAATTTTTTGCTTCTTGTATAGTTAAAGAAAAAGCTTTTTCGTGTTTAGGTAGTACTGTACAATCTGTTAAAAAAATAAATTTTTTTTTAGTAATAAGGTATATTTTTTCTTTTTTTTGTATTAAGAATGTAATTTTATTTTTTTTAAGATTTAATTTTTTGCTATCTTCTTTAAGAATAATTGGAATAACTAAAAATTTTTCTGTATTTATCGGAATCATTTTTTTTATTCCATTTTCTACTAATTTATTGATTAGTGTGCTACCTAAAAAACCATTTTTTTTTTCACATAAAATACAAAAATTTTTCTTTAAAAAAATAATTTTTTCTATTTTTTTTTCTTTTATAAAAAAATTTTTTTTGTATTCTGAACAAATATTTTCAATGATACGAATAAATTGATTTATTTTAATTTCTTTTCTACTAATAGAAATGGTATTTTTCTTTTTAGAAAATATAATTTTAGTTAATTTATTAGAATTTTTTTTCGGTATAGAACTTATAATTTTACTAATGTCATAAGTTTTCTTTTTTCGTTCGATTGCATATATACAATCAGAAATACAGTATTTTTTATTAAATTTTTTTTGATTTTTTTTAAAACAAGGAAGAAAATTTCTTATTTGTTCTACTTGTTTTTTAGAATATCCGAATTTGTAAAAATGAAAAATATCATAAAATATTTTTCCACTTTTTAGAGAAAAAACTTCTTTTTGACTGCCAAAAATTAAAATTTTAGTTTTTTTTCTAATACATTTAATAATTTTTTCAAATGTAAAAATATCAACTATAGAAAAATTATCAATTACAAGAATATTTGTACGAAAAAAAATTTTTTTTATTTTTTTAAATTTAAAATTTACAAGTTGTTGTGTAGAAAAAAAATTATTGAAAAAAAATTCTTTTTTTTTAAATACTTTATTTTTTAAAAAATTTTTAACTTTTCTTAATAAAATTTGCTCTTCAGAAAAAATAGATACTAAAAATTTTTTTTTGTATTTTATTTTTTGTAAAATTTTTAAAAATTTTTGAAGTATTTGTATTTTCTCATACAAATATCGTGTAGAAATAAAAGAAATTCTTTTATTTATAGATACGTAAACAGCAATTTTTTCCCAATTAGAAAAAATTTTTTTATAAAATATACTATTTATTAAATCAATAGATTTTTTTTCAGAAACAAAATTTTCTTTTGATTTTTTAATAATAAAAATTGCAATTTTTTTTTCTATTTCCCATATCTTATATATATATATTCGATTTTCTTCCAAAATTATTGGAGAAAGTTTTTTTTTTTTAAAAAATTTTTCTTTTAAAATTTCTCTTTTCCATTCTGAAGAAGAATTTTTTCCAAACATTTTCCAAATTTTATAAAAAAATTTTTTTTTTAAAAAAAATTTTGAAATTTTTTTAAAACATAAAAATTCTATAGAAATACAAGAAAATCCTATCCTAGTAAAAAAATTAAGCACTACAAGTAGTAAAATAATAGAATAAGATTGAATTCGAAATTTTTCTGCAAAAAACATTCCAAAATATACATCTATAGGATGAAACACTTTTTTTCTTATTGATTTTAAAAAAATATTTTTTTTATTTTCTTCCATATAGTAGGTTATTGATTTCATTAATTAGTTTTTCTTTAGGTTTTTTAAAGTAAAGAGCATAGCTTTTTTTATTATTTCTGATTCCTCTAATAAACAAATAGAATACTCCTCCAAAATTTTTTTTATAACTGTATTTAATTAATTTATTTTTCAAAAATCTATGAATAGCTATAGTGTATATATAGCACTGAAGATCGTATCTATGTAGTGTAATTTCTTTTTGTATATTCTTTTTGTTGTAATAAGAAAAATTTTTTCCCAACCAATTAGATTTGTAATCTAATATATAGTATTTTTTTTTCCAAAAAAATAGTAAATCTATAAATCCTTTAATGATTCCATATAAATAAAAATCTTTAGAATAATTTTTAAAAAGGAAAAAATTTTTGTTATGTTTTTCTATGATTTTTTCAAATTTTGAAAACTTTATTTTCGAATGTATAGAAACACAAAATTCAAATTCATTTTGTAAATTTTCTTTTTTTATAGAATTTAAAGTTAAATCTTTATATTTTAAAGGAAAAATTTGTATTTTTTGCATCCAATTTTTTAGCATAGGTAACCATTTCATAGAAAAATGAGCATTTTTTATTTCTCTTTCTATTAAAGTTTCTTCAATAGGAGAAGAAAAATCTATTTTTTCCAACAACGTATGCAAAAAAACACCTGATTCCCTACCTAGTGGAAAAGTATGCTGTGAAAAAGTTTTTTTGTTTTCTTTTAAAATATTTTTTTTTTTCTCTACTAATTTGTCTTTTTTTATATCTTTTAATATACTACTATAACTATTTATCCTCCAATAATTTTCTTTTAAATTAAAAAAATTTCTCACAATTGTTCTTTTTTTTTTCAACAATGAATTTTCCTTATATAATTTTTTTTCTTTAAAAAAAAAAGAAACATTTTTATGGAAATATTTATGTAATTTTAAAATATTTTGATAAATCTTCTCTTTCTGATTATATTTTATATTTTTCTTTTCTGTATTTTTTTTATTTCCTTTCAGTATTCCTATACTACAGTGGTATATTGCTCTAGTTATTGCTACATAAAATAAACGTATCTCTTCCGAAATTTTTTCTTTCTTAAAAAATTTGAAAGATTCTACTTGATTCAAAAATCTAATAAATTTTTTATAAGATTCTTTACTTTCAAAAAAGTTGCTTTCTTTTTGTGCTAAATTTATAGCAAAAGGAACTAAAACTATTGGAAATTCTAATCCTTTAGATTTATGTATTGTAAGTATTCTAATAGTTCCATTCTCTTTTTGTGGTCTAATGCTGTATTCTTCCAAAAATTCTGGGTTTTGTATTTTTTTTTTTAAAAATACTAATAAAGAATAAAAATTTTTTATTTTTTGAAATTTTCTTTCTAATATTTCTCCTATATGTAGAATATTAGTAATTTTTCTACAAATATTTTCATTTTTTAAACATTTTTTTTGAAAATGTTTGGAAAAAATTATTTTTTTTAAAAGTGCTAAAATACCAAATTTTTTCCAAATTTTTTTGTATTTAGAAAATTTATTAAATATTTTTTCTTTATATTTTTTATGTAAATTAAATCTATTTATTTGGTATGCAGAAAAATTAAATATTTCTGAACACATTGCTTTTTTAATAAAAAATTCACTTTTTTTTGAAAAAACTATTGTTTGTAATATGGAAAGAATTTCTTTTGCTTCTTGTGTATGAAAAACATTTTTTTTTATGGAAGTATAAGTATGAAAGATACCAAATTTATTTAATGAATTAGATACAATTTCAGCTTCAAAATAATTTTTTACTAAAATCACTATGTCAGAAATTTTCAATCTAGTATTTTTACCTTTTTTATGTAAATATGCTTTTTTATTTTTTATTGCATTAATCCAATATTTTAACAATTTTGCACAATTTTCTGATATTTTTTCTCTTGTTTTTTGTAAAGAAAAATTTTTTTTTTGAATGGTCCAAACGTACATATCAGGTTGTTTTTTTTCTTTGATAAAAAGATGCATATTTTTGTTATTTTCAAGAAAATTTATTTTTTTGAAAAAAATATTGTGAAATACAAAAGGAGAATGAATTTTACGAAATAAAAAATTAGTAATTTTTATCAAAGATTTTGAGGTTCTCCAATTAACATCTAAGGTATAACAAAATTTTGTTTCAGATTTTGCTTTTAAATAGGTTAAAATGTTTGCTCCTCTAAAAGAATAAATAGATTGTTTTGGATCTCCTATAAATACTAAAGAATTTTTAGAGTTTTGATAAATCTTTTTAAAAATTTGGTACTGTTTTATGCTTGTATCTTGAAATTCGTCTATCATTGCTATTGGATAAAGATTTTTAATTTTATCTATTAATTGTTTGCTGTTTTTTTTATATATACTATTTTTTAAAATAGAAATTAAATCATCGTATCCAATAGAATTTTGATGTTTTTTTTCTTTTTTTATTATTTTTTTAATTTTTTCTATACAAAAAGTAAATAAATAATCTTTAAATGAAATAGTATTTTGAAACATTTTATATAAATTTTTAAATAAATCTGAATTTTTTTCTAAAATTTTAAATTCTTTACTTGTAAAAAAAGAATTTATGTACTTAGGAAGAGAAACTTCCTCATTTTCATACTGATAAATCCATTTTTCAATTTTTTTAAAAATTATATTTATTTGTATCAATTTTTTGTATTTTATTTTTTTTGCAAAAAAAATTTTTTTTATTTTTAAAAATTTTTTTCTAAAAAATAATTTAAATTCTTGATTTTTTTTTATAGAATACGAATATATTTGAATAACATCATTATTTTTTATTTTTCTAGATTGTATTTGAAAATAGTTTTCATACAAAAAAGGATTAACTTTTTTTAGTAAATTATCTGGATTTTTCCAATAAGAACGTATAATAAAAGTAATGTCTTTTGGAAGAAAAGAAAAATATTTTTTCCAAAAATAAATACAGGAATTGTATTTAATTTTTTGTTCATTTTCTAAAAAATTGTATTTAAATAGTATTCCAGTATCAAGAATACTATAATTCAGTATTCTCCAACAAAAACTATGAATAGTATATATAGAAGACTCATGCATATCGTACATAGCTTTTTTTAAATACTCTGTTGCAGTATCTCTATCTGTAATTTGCATGAGAAATTCTTTCATAATTGTATCTTGACTAAAATTATTTTTACAGGCAAAATACAAGTTTTTTATATTCTTTTTTATTCTATTTTTTAATTCTAAAACTGCAAATTCTGTAAAAGTAACTACCAGAATTTCTTTCACTTTCATTGGTGGCAATGAGTTACTTTTACATAGATTTCCTAGAATGAGTCTTAAATATATAGTAGATATTGTATAGGTTTTTCCTGTTCCTGCAGAAGCTTCTATTAAACTAGAGTTTGGAAAATCAAATTTAAATAATTTAAATATTTTTGAATTCATATTTTATCCAGGTTTTTTATATAGCTATGTAAAAAAATAGGAAAAAAAACTTTTTTAGTACATAATATAACTTTTTTTAAATTTTTTTTGTTAAATTGAAAAATAACTTTTTTTGTATATAGATTTTTGGACTCTCCTAATAAAAAATAATTTCCTTTCCATATTTTCTTAATACTATTATAAGAATCTCTTTTATTACGAAAAGAAGAATGGAGTCTTTTATTTTTAAAGTCGAATCTTTTTCTCCACCATTCACCTCCTATTTTATAAATTAGATGACCTGGATTTTTTATTCTAGTATGATATTCAATGATTAAATTTTTTAGTAATTTTTTAGACTGATTTTTAGAAAGATTTGAAAATATCCAAATTTTATCTATTCCAAATATTCTACTTTTTCCTTTACCTCCTATATAACAATAAATTAAATGATTTATCCAAAAAAGTACTAGTTTTTTTATTTTAATATTTTCAGGAATGAAACGAAAAATTCCGAATTTTTTCGAGAATTTTATACCTCCTAAAATTGTTTTCTTTGCTATTTCTATTCTGTAATTATGGTACTTTTGCATTTTAAAAAATTTTAAGTATTTTTTTATTTTTTGAAAGAATTTTTTTATTTCATTGACATGAGAATTCCAAATTATTAGACTAAAATTATTGTTTGGGAAGATACCTAAATATTGTAATTCGAATAGTATATTTTTTATATTTCTTCTTTTTATGAAAAAATATAGAATTTTTTTTCTTATTTTGTACAAAATACTTTTATTAGATAAAAAAGAATCTTCTTTTTTGAAAATTTCTTTTTTTTCATATAAATATGTTTTTAGTGTATTTTTAAACCAAAATTTTATAGGATCTTTATAAAAATCTTTTATTTTATCAATTTCTATAATTTTTTCTTCTTTTTTATAAATGTTTGCAAGAAAATGATACTTCTTTTTTTTAAAATTAAAAAATTTATTCCATTCTTTAGAAAATATTTCTATTTTTTTGTTTTTAAATAAAAAATTTTTAGAAAATACATTTTCTTTATAAAAATAAAAAAGTTTTTTTTTAATACTAGCATCTTTTACTAAATTGTTATTTTTATTATTTTCACTAGAAAAATAAAAATTTTGTTTTATATAATCTACTAATTCATCTATAAATATAGAGTGTGATCTTTTATTTTGAAATTTCTTATTTTCAATATAGCTAATAAACAACTTTTCTTTTGCAGAGATTAAATAATCTAAAAATAAATTTTTATATTCCTCATTAGTATTTCTGTCTCCTGATCTTTTTGTTTCATTGATAAGATCGNCGAAAGAAATAGGAACTTCTTTTTTCGGATACTCTTCATTCATACCTAATAAATATACAACTTTAAAAGAAATAGATCTCATTGCAATAAAGGAACAAAAATTAATTGCAGAAAAATCAAACTTTTGTTCTATTTTTTTTTTATGTATCTCAAGTAAGTATTCTTCTTTTAGAATTTCTAAAGAAATTTTTTTTTCGTACTTTGATTTTTTTATATCCTCCAGTATACTATTCCAACATTTTTGTAAAAGAAAAAATTCTTTTTGACTATTTTTGTTATCTATGTAAAAAAAATCTATAGATATTTTCTTTACAAAATTTTTCCAAAATACTATATTTTTTGCAGAATTAGTTACTTTTTTCCAAAATATAATTTTTTCTAAAAAATGAATAAAGTTCCCTATTAGAATTTGTTTTTTTTGTATTTTATAATAAAAAGTATTATTCCAAATTCTTTTTTTTCCAAAACAGTATTCCATAAAAAATCTTTCTTTTTTAATTTTACAATAATTTAAATACTCTTTAAAATAACTTTTTCTATTCCATTTATTATGTTTTTTTGTTTCTATTTCAGATACTAAAAAATATTTTTTTAAAAAAAATATATCTTTAATCTGTATTTTAAATTTTTTTCTTACTATTTTGTATTCTAATAAAGAAAAAACTTTATCTAAAGATAAATAGCTGCTATTAAATTCTAGAAATTTTAAAAAAACTAAAAATATTAACTTAGAGTGTTTTTTTTTTATTTTTGAAATGCAAAAAGATATGTTTGTATCTCTATTAAAATTTAAAAATACAAATTGAATAAAAGGTTTGTACTTTTCTATATCCTTTACTACTACCAAAATATCCTTTGGAAAAATTTTTTTTTTGCACATCATATTTAGTATATTATTTTTTAGTACTTCTACTTCCGTTAGAATATTACAACAAGAGAATATTGATATGGAAAAATCGTTTTTTTTAATTTTTCTTATGCTATTTTTTTTATTATTCTCAAAATTCTTACAGTACAGTATATCTTGTTGAATTGTTTGTAAAATATTTGTACTCTTTTTTAAGATGAAAAAATTTTTTTCTAAAATTTCCTTTTTTTCATATATTATAGATACAATAGATTTTATAATTTTCCCTAAAGAAAATAATAAAGAATTTTCAAATTTTTTATGAGAAAAAATTAAATTTTTTTTCTTATTTTTTGTTTCATTTTTTATGCTTTGCCAATATTCTAGACAAGGATTTTTTAAAAAGAAATATAAATTAGTATGATTTCTAAGAGAATAAAAAATTTCTAAAAAAATTGGAGGAATTGGAAAAATATTAAAAAAAAAATCCTTTTAGGAAGATTCAATATTCTTTCCTTTTTTTCCAAAAATTTTATACTTCTTATATACATACTTGATCTATCCCAAAAATGTGGATTACTATTTAAACTTTCTTTACAAATTTTTCTCCAAAGATACGATTGCCATTCCTCTGTTTTTTTATCTTTTATTTCAAAAATGCATTTATTCATATTCCATAGATACATCCAATCTGGTCTATAAATTAAATATTCATCAAATAATTCAGATACCTTTTGTGAAAATTGAAAGTATTTTCTTACATTTTTTTTATCTTTTAAATAGTTTTTAATAGAGTAGAATTTTTTATTGCGAACTAAATTGGGTAAAATTCTCATTATTCTCCAAGCAATTTCTCTTCTATTAAAAGTATTTTTTAGAGAAATTTTAGGAAAAATTTTTGATACTATTTTCCAAATAAAAGTAGAAGGAAGAAAAAACTTTAGATTTGCAGAAATTCCTGTCTTTTCTGCTAAAAATATTTTAATCCAATGTGCTATATTCATGTTTTGCACGATAATTATTTCTTCATCTAATGGATTTTCTTTTTTATTATTTAGGAAACAAGAAAGTAGTATTAAAAGTGCATCAAATTCATTAGAATTATACAAATTAAACATTGTCACCTATACAGATACTATAGCTTTAATAGATGGGTATGGATTATATCCTATAAAATCAAAATCATCTAAAACATATTGAAATAAAGATTTTGGTTTTCTTTTAATTACAAGTTTCGGTAACCTTCTAGGTTTTCTTCTTAATTGAATTTTAACTTGTTTTAGATGATTTAAGTAAATATGTATGTCTCCACCACTCCAAATCAAATCTCCTACATCTAAATCACATTGTTGTGCAAACATGTGTGTTAGTAGTGCGTAACTAGCTATATTAAAAGGTAGTCCTAAAAATACATCACAAGATCTCTGGTACATATGACAAGAAAGCTGATTATTTTTTCCTACATAAAATTGAAAAAGAACATGACAAGGAGGTATACACATTTTAGAAATATCAGATACATTCCAAGAAGAAATTAATATTCTTCTAGAATTTTTTTCTTCTTTTAAAATTTTTAAAGCTTCTGAAATTTGATCGATAGTTTTATTTTTTTTATACGAACGCCATTTTCTCCATTGTTTTCCGTAAATAGGTCCTAAATTTCCATTTTTGTCTTCCCATGCATTCCATATAGAAACGTTTTTTTTTTTAAGTATTTAGTATTAGTATCTCCATTTAAAAACCAAAGTAATTCGCATATTATTGCTTTAGTATTGCATTTTTTTGTTGTAAGTAGAGGAAATCCTATTTTTAGATCAAATCGCATCTGATATCCAAATATTGAAATTGTTCCAGTTTTTGTTCTATCTTCTTTTAGTATTCCAGTTTTTTGAATTTTTTTTACTAAATTAAGGTATTGTTGCATTTTTTTTCCTATTTATAGCAATGTAGATGCAAATTCCAAAAAAAATCATTAGTATTGATAGTATTTGACCCATGCTTAAAAAATTTAAAAAAACTCCTAAATTTTCATCTGGTTCTCTAAAAATCTCTGCTAAAAATCTAAATATTCCATAAGTAAACAAAAAAATACTAGAAATTATTCCAGAAGAAAATTTTTTTTTAGATAAAAATAATAAAATTAAATATAGTAATAGACCTTCTAAAAGCATTTCATAGATTTGAGATGGATGTCTAGGAAGCATTCCGTATTTTTTAAATGTTTCTATAAATTCTGGATTGTTACGTAAAAATACTTGATCTTGTGCACGACTATTTGGAAAAAGCATGCACCAAGAAAATTTTGTACATACTCTACCCCAAAGTTCTCCATTTATAAAATTTCCTATTCTTCCAAAGAAAATTCCTATAGGAGACAATTGAGATACTAAATCTGAAATTTTAAAAAATTTTTTCTTCATTCTATAAGAATAAATTTTTAAAGATATAATTGTTCCAATTAATCCTCCATGAAATGACATTCCTCCTTTCCAAATAAAAAAAATTTCTTTTGGATTTTTTATAAAAAAATCTGCTTCATAAATAAAAACATATCCTATTCTTCCTCCAATTATAATTCCTAAAAAAATATAGTACAAAAAATCTATAATTTCTTCTTTTTTAAGAAAAAAATTTTTTTTTTTAGATTTATTAACAATAATTAGCATAACAATTAGAAAACTTAAAAAATACATAAATCCGTACCAATAAAAAGAAATACCTCCTATAGAAAATATTTCTTTTTTAAAATTTGGAAAATGTAGATATTGCATAAATATACTATCAAAGTTAACTATTTTTTGTTTTTAAAATAGGAAATAAGATAACATCTTTTATACTTTCAGAATTTGTTAGTAGCATTACCAATCTATCTATTCCTATTCCCATTCCTGCTGTTGGAGGCATACCGTATTCTAGAGATTCTATATATTCTTTGTCATAAAATTCTTTCTCATTTTTATATTTTTTTTCTTGTAGTTGTTGTAAGAAATTTTTTGACTGCTCTTCTGGATCGTTGAGTTCAGAAAATCCATTTGCAATTTCCATACCGTGTACAAACAATTCAAATCTTTCAGAAAAATTCAAATTTTTTTTATTTTTTTTAGATAATGGAGAAATATCTGAAGGATAATCGGTAATAAAAGTAGGTTGAATAATGTTTTTTTCTATTTTCTTTTCAAAAATTTTCAGTTGTAGAGTTCCTAAATTCCAATGGTTTTCTACTGCAATATTTAAGGAAATTGCTATTTTTTTTAATTCTTTAAAATTTTTTAAATTTTCTTTTGTAATACTTGGAATTTTTTTTAGTATGATATTTTGTAGAGATATTTTTTCGAATGGTTTCTGAAAATCTATTTCTTTTTCTTTATATAGTATTTTTTTTTTTCTAAATATTGAATTTAGTATAAAATGGAAAAATTTTTCTGTAAATTTCATCAAATACTTATAACTTGCATAAGCTACGTATAACTCCATCATAGTAAATTCTGGATTATGTCTAGAAGATATTCCTTCATTTCTAAAATTCTTACTAATTTCAAATATTTTTTCAAAACCACCTACTATAAGTCTTTTTAAATAAAGTTCTGGTGCAATTCTTAAATATAATTTTAAATTTAAAGAATTATGATATGTAATAAAAGGCTTTGCAGAAGCACCTCCAGGTATTTTTTGCATCATAGGAGTCTCTACTTCTATGAAATTTTTAAAGTGCATAAAATCCCTAATTTTTTGAATAATTTTAGATCTTGTATAGAATACTTCTTTAGATTTTCTATTTAAAATTAAGTCTAGATACCTTTTTCTATATTTAATTTCTTTATCTGCAATTCCATAGAAATTTTTTGGAATAGGATGTAAAGATTTTGCTAAAATTTGAATTTTTTTACAATATATAGATAACTCTCCTGTTCTTGTTTTAAAAACTTTTCCTTTTATTCCTATAATATCTCCTATATCTATATATTTTTTAAGAATTTCGTATCGAAAATTTTTTATAAAATCTTTTTTACAATATACTTGTATTTCTTCTTTTTCATCTAGTATGGTTAAGAAAATTACTTTTCCTATATCTCTTTTAGATAAAATTCTTCCAGATATGCAAAAAATTTTTTTATTCTTTTCTGTTTCTATTTTTTTTTTTTCTTGAAAAATTTTTTTAATTTCTTTAGCAGAAGAGTTTTTTTCAAAATTTTGAAAAATACATTTTTCTTTTTTAAAAAAAGAAAGTTTTTCTTTTCTCATTCCGTATTCTAAATTTTTATTATATTCTACAATTTTCATAAAATTTACAATCCCATTTTTAGGCTTTCTCTAATAAATTGATCAATTTTTCCAGAAAGAACTTTATTTACTTCTCTAATTTCTAATTTAGTTCTTAAATCTTTTATCCTAGAATCGTCTAGTATGTAAGAACGTATTTGATTTCCCCAAGCAATTTCAGACTTAGAATTATCTATTGCTTTTTTTTTCATTTTTTTCTTTTTTCTATAAAAACTATGAATTTTTGCTACTAATTGCTTCATTGCAGATTTTCTATTAGAATGCTGAGATCTACTATTTTGGCATTGGGTTACTATATTAGTCGGTATATGTCTAATTCTAACTGCGGATTCTGTTCTATTAACATGTTGTCCTCCAGCTCCAGAAGATCTATAAAAATCAATTTTTAAATCGGAATTATTAATTTTTATTTTATTTTCGCACTGTATTTCTGGATATACAAAAATGGAACTAAATGAAGTGTGTCTTTTATGATTTGTATTAAAAGGACTTTTTCTAACTAATCTATGTATTCCAGTTTCTGTTCTCAACCAACCATAAGAATATTTTCCTTTGATTTTTATTGTAGCAGATTTTATTCCTGAAGACTCTCCTTTGGAAATGTAAATAATTTTTTTAGTATAGTTATGCAATGAGCACCATTGTAGATACATTCTTAATAATATAGATGACCAATCTTGAGCTTCTAATCCTCCAGATCCAGATTGAATATCTAAATAACAATTCATAGTATCATATTTTTTTCTAAACATTTGAGATAATTCCAATTTTTTGAGTTTTTTTTCTAAAATTTTCAATTCTAAAAAAATGTCCAAAAAAAGAGTATTTTCTTTTTCTAAAATAGCCATTTTCAATATCTCTTCTAGATCTAATAGCTCTTTTTTTAATAAAAGAAATTTTTTTCTAAAATTTTGATTATTGCTTGTATAAATTTTTTGAAAATAGTTTTTTTTTTCTGTGTTTTCATGAAATTTTAAAAAAACTTCTATACTATTTTTTATTTTTTTTATATCATTTAAATAATTTATTAGAGATTTTTCATTTTGCATATTTTACTTACGAAAAGTACTTTAAAATTATTAGTTTATAGAAAGAAACAAAAATATTATATATGAAAAATAATCTAGAAAAAGAAAATTTTATTATTCAAAGCAAAAATTTGCATTTAAGATGTATAGAATTTAAAAATTTACAGATAATTAAAACATTTGGGAAAGATTGTATAAAATACTTACAAAGTCAATTTTCTTGTAATATTGAATATTTTAAAAATTTAAAGTACAAAATTTGTACTCACTGTAATAATTCAGGAAAACTAATTACTGATCTTTCAATTATTCTTTTTAAGAATAGTGTATTTTATATTTTAAGAAAGGAATTATTTGAAACACACATTAAAGAATTAAAAAAATACTCTATTTTTTCAGATATAAAATTTGAAAAAGAGAATAAACAATATATTTTTGGATTAGTAGGAAAAAAATCAAAAATAATTATAAAAAATTTTTTTAACATTTTTCATTTCAGAAAGAAAATCATAAAAAAAAGAGAAAATTTTTTAGTACTTTTTAAAAAGCCTAAAGAACGATTTCTTTTAATTTTAGAAAGAAAAACTTCTTTAAAATTTAAAGAATTTTTAAGTAGTAAAAAAATTATTTTATCTAAAGAAGTACAGTGGGATTCTTTAAATATTGAATGTGGATACCCTATAATAAAGAAAAATACTTCTATTTTCTTTTCTCCTCATGAATTAAATTTTTCTAAATTAGGATCTATCAGTTATAAAAAAGGATGCTATTTAGGACAAGAACAAATTTCTAAAATAAGGCATAAAAAAATTTTTAAAAAATCTTTATACTGGTTATACGGATACTCAAAAATATTACCTAATCCAAAAGATATACTGCAAGTACAAGTGAAAAAGGGAATTTGGAAAAATTGTGGACATGTACTTTTTTCTTGTAAAAAAAATAAAAAAATTACTTGGATACAAGCAGTATTAAAAAATATTTCTTATAAAAAAAAATTTATCTATTTTCCAAAGGAAAAAAATAGCATTTTTTTTATAAAAAAAAAATTCTCTTAATTTTTTATTTAGAAATCAAATCAATTAAAATTTCTTTAAATTTGGGAAAATAATTTAAAATACTGATAGAAAGATTTCTTATTCTTTTATGAAAAAAATTATTTGATAAAAAGAAAAAATACAAAAATTCTATAGAAAAAAAAAGTAAGTATGATTTTTTTTTTAAGAAATTTTCTATCTTATTTTCATTAGTATGCAAATACTGTTTTTTTTTTATCTTTTTAAAAAATTGAAATAAAATTTTAGCTTCATGAATTCCTGCATTTAAATTTTGTCCGGCAAGAGGATGTAAACAATGTGCACAATTTCCTATAAAAAAAACACGTTTCTTAAAAAATTTTTTTATTATAAAAGTGTTTATTTCATTAAATTGTATTTTTTTCTGTATTTTGCATACTCCTAATTTTGAATCGAAAAAATTATTTACTAAATTTTCTAATTTTCTTTTTGTTATTTTTTTGTATTTTTTATTTTTTTGGTACCTTTCTGAAAGTATTATAAAACCTCTTTTTTCATTTTTTTTAGGAAGAAAAGCAAGTATTTTATTATTTCTAAATACTTGCAAGGCAGATTTTTTATGATTTTTTGTAATTTGAATATTTGCACAAACGATAAAATATCTGTTAGTAAAGAAAGGTAGAATATTATTCCTATTCGTAAAAAATTTTTCTTTTTCTGTACAAATTAGAAATTTTGTTCTAATTTTTTCTTTTTTTGCAAGAGAAATATACAAAAAATTTTTTCTTTTAACTTCCGTAATACTGCTATTCCAAAATATTACTATTTTTTTTTTAATGCTTTCTAACAAATTTTTCTTGAGAGAATTTTTTTCTAATATATATCCTATTTTTGTAAAAAAATCGTTTTTTTTTTCAAATTTTATTTTTTCAAATTTAAATTTTTTGAAAATTAGTATTTTTTTGTAGTAATTAATTAATTTATTAGGAAAATTTTTGAAAATTTCTAAATATTCTAAAAAATTTTTACTAGATTCATTTAAAGATACAAAAAATTGTTCTTTTTTTTCATAAAAGATCTTATTTTTTATTTTATCTAATAAACATACCTTGTATCCTAAATCAATTAAACTTTTTGCTAGACACAAACCTACTATACCAACTCCATAGATTGCAATATCAAATTTTTTCATTTTAATAAAAAATACATAATTCTTTTTATAAAAGTTTTTTGTAAAAATTTTATTTTTCTAATAAGTAAAAAAACAGTTTTTTTTAAAAAAATAAAACTATTACTTTTTGAAAGAAAAAATTTTTCTAAAATTTCTACAAAATTTATAATTTTTTTTCTCTCTTGATTTCTGTACTTAGTATATTGGTACAAATCAATATATTTTATAGACCTATTTTTTTTTATAATTTTTGATATTATTTTAATGATACAATAAGTATCTCTTAAATTTAAATTAAATCCTTGTGCACATATTGGATGAAATATTTGTGCAGCATTACCAATGAAAATAGAATTATTGTAGAATACATTTTTTGTAAAATGCATATTTAGAGTATAGCACCTATTTTTTTTTATTCTTAGTATTTTTCCTAAAATAGGTTTTGTATATTTTTTTATTTTTAAAAAATTTTTCTTTTTAGAAAAATTTTTTTTTTCATATTTTATGCTTTTAAACCATATTAAAGAATACAAAAATTTTTTTTTGGGAATAAGAGTCATTAATCCAAAATCTCCAAAATGCTCATAAGAAGTATAATAATTTGGATTTTTAACATACACTTCAAATGTATAAGCTTTATTAAAGTACTTTTTTTTTTGTATTTCTAAGAGTGATTCATCAAAAAAAAAATTTTTTTCAGTATATACAACTAAATCAATTTTAATTTTTTTTTTATTTTTTAAGAAAATTATATTATTTTTTTTTTCTTTTATTTTAGAAATATTAGAAAAATCAATAATTTTTATATTTGAACATTTTTTGGTAATTTTTAAAAGTTTATTTTTAAATTTTTTGAGATTAATTGAATAACCAATTTTGATGCAATCAGGATGAGAATAAGAAAAAGATACAGAATTTTGGTACGAAAAAACTATTTTTTTTATAGGAAAAGAATATTTTTTGATATGATTCCATATTTTTAGAGATACTAATCTTTTGTAACTTTTATAAGAAATAGCTATTGTCTTACTTTCATCCTTTTCTTTATTCTTTCTAATAAGTAAAAAGATTTTTGCTTTTTTTTTTGAAAATTTTCTTATTCCTATAGAAAATATATAGGAAATTATACTATCACCAATAACTGCGATTTTCATGTAATTTTTTTGCTTTTTATAATTTTAATAGTTTGATTTTTTTTACCTACTATTAACAAATCTGCTTTTTTGATAGAAAAAATACCATTTGTTACTACTCCAGGTATACAATTGATTTTTTTTTCTAAACTTTCTGGATTAGAAATTTTCAAATTGTATATATCTACTATAATATTTCCATTTTCGGTAAAAAAGTTTTTTCTGTGTATAGGAATACCTCCTATTTTTTTAATTTCTTTACAAAATAAAGGATACGATATTGGTATAATTTCTACAGGTATAGGAAATTTTTTAAATTTTTTTACTAACTTTTTTTCTTCCACAATGCAAATAAATTTTTTTGAACAATATGATACTATTTTTTCTGCTGTTAAAGCACCTCCTCCTCCTTTAATCATTTCTAAATTTTTATTCACTTCATCCGCACTGTCAATGTAAACATCAATTTTTTCTACAAAATTACAGTCAAATATAGGTATCTTAATTTTTTTAATTTGTAGCAAAGAATGCATAGAAGTAGATACAATTCCTACAATTTTGTGTCTAATACATTGAATTTGTTGAATAAAATAAGATACAGTTTTTCCTGTTCCTATTCCTAAAATTGATCCTTTAGGTATATACTTTATTGCCTCAATTCCTATTTTTTTTAAAATTTCTTTATTCATATTTATTTTTGATACTTATAGAAAAATTTTAGACTAAAATAAAAATTTATAAAAAATTTTCAGAATTGCAAATTCTGAATATAGATTTTAACTTTGAGATAACACATTTTTGCGAATTTCTAATCCAGGATCTTGGATCATAGAACTTTTTATTCGGTAAGTATTTTCCTTTAGGATTTCCTATTTGAGAATGAAGAAAATCTTTATACTTTTTATAAAAATTTAGTACTCCTATCCAAGAGCTCCATTGTATGTCTGTATCAAAATTAATTTTTACAACTCCATATTCTATACATTCTTTTATTTTTTCTTCTTCAGTTCCAGAACCTCCATGAAATACGAAATTTATAGGATTTTTTGGAACAAAATTTTTCTTAGATACATATTTTTGAGATTCGTACAATATTTTAGGTTTTAGCTTAATATTTTCTTTTTTGTATACTCCATGTACGTTTCCAAAAGAAGCAGCAATTGTAAAATTTTTTCCTATTTTGTTAAGTTCCTTATAAGCATAAAATACCTCTTTAGGATTAGTGTAAAGGAGCTCATTCTTTATATTACTATTATCTACTCCATCTTCTTCTCCTCCAGTGCATCCAATTTCTATTTCTAAATTTATATCTAATTTCTTTGTAATTTTCAGATATTTTTTACTAATAGATATATTGTTTTTTAGTTTTTCTTTTGAAAGATCAAGCATATGAGAAGAAAAAATTGGTTTTTTATATAAAGAATAGTATTTTTTTTCTTCTTCAAGAATTTTATTTAACCAATATATTATTTTTTTATTACAATGATCCGTGTTAATTATAACAGGTATTTTATAGTACTTAGATAAATTTATTATATGCATAGCTCCAGAAATTGCTCCTATAATTGGAGCGTATTTATTATTTTTATAGAAATAGTTTCCTGCTATAAAGGATGAGCCTCCGTAAGAAAATTGAATAATTACTGGAGATCTTCTTTCTGCAGAAGCTTCCATAACTGCATTAATTGAATCAGTATTGATGCAATTGATAGCAGGTATTGCAAATTTTTTTTCTTTTGCAAATGAAAAAATGTTTTCTAAATCTCTTCCTACTACTACTCCAGGTTTTACAAATTGTGAAATTTTTAGCATTTTTCTCTCTACTTATAGTTTTAATTATTTTTTTAGTATTTCGATACAAGGTATTTTTTTTCCTTCTATAAATTTTAAAAACGAACCTCCTCCTGTCGAAACATAAGAAAAATTTTCTAAAGAAAAATTTAGTGTTTTTAGTGTAGCTATTGTATCTCCTCCTCCTAGTAAAGAAAATGCTCCACTATCAATAATATACTGAATAATTTTTTTAGTTCCTTCCGAAAATCCTTGTATTTCACATACTCCCATTGGTCCATTCCAAATAATAGTTTTTGCTTGTAGAATTAGTTTCTTAAAAATTTTTATTGATTGATTTCCTATATCAAGAATTTTTTCTTTATTTTCAATTTCATAGATTTTTTTATTAAAAATTTGACTTTTTTTACTAGAATTTAGTACTTTTACATCTATTGGATAGTAAATTTTTTTTGTATTAAAAAATTTTTTTGCTTTTTCTATGTAGGAAGGTTCGTATAAAGAATTTCCAATACTACAATTTTTTGCTGCTATAAAAGTATTTGCTATTCCTCCACCTACAATAATATTATTAGATATTTTTAGTAAGTTTTTTATAATAGAAAATTTTGTGGATAATTTAGCTCCTCCTAGTATAGATACTATAGGTTTTTTAGGATTTAACAAAGCTTTTTGTATATTTAAAATTTCCTTTTCTAATAGAATTCCTCCACAAGAAATAGGAACAAATTTACTAATTCCATAATTGGAAGATTGTTTTCTATGAGCAACACCAAATGCATCCATTACAAAAATATCGCATAAAGAAGCATATTTTTTTGAAAGTAGAATTTCATTATTCTTTTCTCCTTTATTAAATCTAACGTTCTCTAATAAAAAAATTCCTTTTTGATCAAAATTTTCTTTTTTAGATAAATCCTTCTTTAAAAATACAGGAAAATTTAGTAATTTTTGCAGTAATTTTGCAATTGGATATAAAGAATATTTTTCTTCATAAAGTCCTTCTTTAGGTCTTCCTAAATGAGAAGCTAGTATGATATTAGCATTTTTTTTTAACGCAAATTGTATTGTAGGAAGTGCCGATTTAATACGAAAATCAGATAATATTTTTCCAGAGTGTATAGGAACATTTAAATCTGATCTAATAAATAAAGTTTTATTTTGTATGTCTATATCTTTTATAGTGAGTATTTTCATATTTGTACGAAAGTATATATTAAATGGTTAAATTTTTTATCGAAAATTATAAAATCGAAAAGCTTGTATATACAACATTTCTAAAGCTATAGTTGCTGCAAGTAAAGATGTGATCTCTGCATAATCGTAAGGAGGGGAAACTTCAACAATGTCCATTCCTATTATATTGATATTTTTCAATTTTCTAATTATTTGTAAAACTTTATTACTACTTATTCCTCCTACTACAGGAGTACCTGTACCTGGAGCATAAGAAGGATCAACACAATCTATATCAAAAGTTAAATAAACGAATGAATCTTTAACAGTTTTTATAATTATATCAGAAATTTTCTTTATGCTTGTGTTATTTATGTAATCTGAATCTAAAGTTAGAAAATCATTTTTTTCGTATTCAGTTCGAACTCCAATTCTTATGCAATTCTTTTCTTCTATTAAGTCTTCTTTTTTGGCCTGCAGAAAAATTGTTCCATGATCGAATAAATTATTTGTTTCATAATCATCAGAATGAGCATCAAATTGAATAATAGAAATTTTTCCAAAAAATTTTTTATAAGCTCTTAATATAGGCAAAGTAATGAAGTGATCTCCTCCAAAAGTGAGCATTTTTTTTTTATTTTTTAATAAATTTTCGGAGTGTTTTTGTAAAATATTGCAAAAAGATTCTATGTTGCCACAAGGAAATTCTAAATCACCGTAATCTACAACTCGTAGATATTTTCTGAAATTAAAATTCCAAGGCCATCTTTTTTCTTCCCAAAATAAATTACTAGATATTTTTCTAATATGCGTAGGAGCTAACTTACTTCCTGATCTTCCAGAACTAGCCATATCAAAAGGAACACCAGTTACTACGAAATCTGAAGAAGAATTGTAAGCATTTGATACAATTGGAAACTTCAAAAATCCAAAAGAATTTGAAACCAAAGAAGAATTTTTTTGATTTTTAAATAAAATTTTCATTATAAGATTTTTTCCATTTATTCTAAATATGTACTTTTTTTTAAAAAAGATTTTATGTATCGAATGATTTTATTTTTTTCTTCTAGATCATTCTTATTTTTTTTATTTTCAAGATTATTTATAAAGTTTTTGTAGTTTATATTTGTAAAATTTAGCATATCCGAAATTTTATCATTTGAAGATATTTGTTTAATTTTTAGTTTTTTTCTTCTACTAATTTTAACTATAAAATTTTTAGTTTTTCCAAATAAATTATGAAAATTTCCTAAAATATCTTGGTATGCACCTATCATAAAAAATCCTATTACAGGTGGATTATTAATATTATAGTCATACATAAGTAAAGTTTTTTTAATATTTCCATTTCCTACGTATTTTTTGATTATACCATCAGAATCACAAGTATTATCTACCAAAATTGATCTATTAGAAAGTTTTTCATTTAATCCATGTATTGGAAGAATTGGAAAAATTTGTTTTATACCCCAAATATCTGGTAAAGATTGAAAAATAGAAAAATTTACATGCATTTTTTCAGCTATTTCTTTTTCAATTTTTTCTTGTATTTTTCTATTTTTAATATGCATTTTTTCAAAAATCTTAAAGATAGAATGGAAAAAATTTTTGTATATTTGATCTACTAAGTTCATGGTAAAGATGTCAATTTTTTCATTTTTGTATTTCTTTTGTAGTTTTTGAAACCATTTTTCTATTTCATCTATCCCATCCATTAATTTTTTTTCTGTCTTAATCGATTGAATTAAATTTTTTTTCTTTTTCCAAAATAGCTTAATAATTTTTGATTGTTTATTAATACTAAGTATTTTTTTATATCTACTTCTTTCTGTAAAAGTTACTTTAGATATTAAAACTTTATGATGAGCTGTAATAGTTCTTCCAGATTCAGTAATAATTGTTGGAAATAATAATCGATTTTCTTGACAAGCATTTTTAATGTATTTCACTATACAATTAGCATACTCTTGCATTTCGTAATTTTTGCTACTTTGATGATTCCTTATTCCAGAATAATCTACTGCTATGCCTCCTCCAACATCTATATAATGTACTTCTATTCCAAGTTTAGAAATCTCTATAAAAAATTTTACGCATTCTTTTATACTTTTTCTTATATATTTTATATCGAATATTTGCGAACCAATATGAAAATGCAAAAAGTCTAATTTTTTAAGTATTTTATTTCTTCTTAAAAACCTAACTATTTTAACAATATCTCTTATAGAAAGTCCAAATTTGTATTTATTATAAAAACTATTTTTTTCTTCTTTATTGTATTTTTTTTCTTCTAGCAACTTTACTCTAATTCCTATATGAGGAAATAAAGAAATATCATTTATAGACTGTAATATTAGTTTAATTTCTTGAATTTTTTCAATTACTATATATACTTTGTATTTAATTTTTTTTCCAATTAAAGCTAATTTAATATATTCGGTATCTTTATTTCCATTACATATAATTATTGTTTTTTTACTAATTGCAAAAGAATATATTGCCATTAATTCAGCTTTTGATCCACATTCTAATCCAACAGTATATTTAGTGGATAAGATACTCTTTATTACGTAATGATTTTGATTAACTTTGATTGGATAGACAAATATATATTTTCCGAAAAAATTGTACTTTTTTTTTGCTCTTTTAAAACAATAATTTATTAATTTGACTCTATTTTTTAAAATTTGAGGGAAAGATACTGTATAAGGATATTTTTTATTACTAATTTTAGTATTTTTTGTTAATTCAAACAAATCAATAAAATTTTCCGTATTATTAGGATTAGGATAAACAAGAATACTTCCAAATTTGCTAATCTGATAGTATCTTTCGCCCCAATTTTTGATATTATACATATTTTTAGAAACCTTTATTTTTCTAATTTTCATGAATTTTATGTAAAATGTATTTTTAAAGAATTATTGTATAAATAAAAAATTTTTCTTAAAATTGCTTATTTTATAAATATAAGAATTATGAAATAAATTATAAATTTTTTTATTTTACTAAATTTTACAAAAAAATAGATGTTATATTTTAATATATATTAACAATAAATTAATAAATAAAACATTGAAAAATTAATTAGGAAAAACAAATGTCTCATAAATTATTTACCTCTGAATCTGTTTCAGAAGGTCATCCCGATAAAATTGCTGATCAAATTTCTGACACTATACTAGATGCTATTTTATCTCAAGATTCTTTTGCAAAGGTTGCTTGTGAAACTTATATTAAAACTAATATGATTTTAGTTGGAGGAGAAGTAGATACTACTGCTTCTATTAACATAGAAGATTTAGTAAAAAAAACAATTGATGAAATTCAAGATTTTCATATAGATTCAGATTTTAATTCTAATTCTTGTGCTATACTCAATTTTTTAGGAAAACAATCTAAAGATATTGCAAGAGGAATAAAAAATAAAAACCCTTTTCAACAAGGAGCTGGAGATCAAGGGATAGTTTTTGGATACGCAACTAATGAAACAGAATTTCTTATGCCAGCTCCTATCACATATGCCAATTTGCTAATGAAAAGACAGTCGTACACTAGAAAAAAAAAAATAATTCCATGGCTAAAACCAGACGCAAAAAGTCAAATTACATTTGTATATAAAGACGGAAAAATAATTGGAATAGATTCAGTAGTATTATCTACTCAACATGAGAAAGATATTAAGATTACAGAAATTAGAGAAGCAGTTATGGAAGAAATTATCAAACCAGTTTTACCTAATAAATGGCTTTCGAAGTATACAAAATATTTTATTAATCCTACTGGAAGATTTGTTATTGGAGGACCTATAGGAGATTGCGGACTTACAGGAAGAAAAATAATTGTAGATACATACGGAGGAATGGCGAGACATGGAGGAGGAGCATTTTCTGGAAAAGACCCTTCTAAGGTAGATCGTTCTGCTGCATATGGAGCAAGATATATAGCAAAAAATATAGTAGCTGCAGGCCTTGCAGATAAATGCGAAATACAAATTTCCTATGCTATAGGAGTACCAGAACCTACAGCAATAACAATAGACGGTTTTGGAACAGAAAAAATACCAAATAGTACTCTTTCTAAATTAGTAATTGAACTTTTTGATCTTAGACCGTATGGTTTAATAAAAATGCTGGATCTTTTAAAACCAATTTATAAAAAAACTTCTGTATATGGACATTTTGGAAGAAAAGAATTTTCTTGGGAAAAAACTGATAAAGCTGATTTACTTAAAAAATCAGTAAAAAATTATTAGAAATTTTATAAATACTATGAAACATACAAAAAAAATTAAAAAAATTATACTACTTTTTTCTTTATTTTATTCTTTTTCTATTTTTTCAAAAAATTTCCTAATTACTAAAAAAATTGCTAAAAGTATACATTATGAGAATCCAAAAACTTTTTATTGTTCTTGTAAAATAATATACCAAAATTCTAATAAATTAATTCCAGATCTAAGTTCTTGCTCTTATAAAATAAGAAAAAACAAAGTTCGCGCTAATAGAATAGAATGGGAACATATCGTTCCAGTTTCGGTAATTAAAGAAAAATACTGTAGAAAAGAAAAAAAAGAGATTTGTTCAAAAAATAAAAAATTTCAGCAAGCGAAAAATGACCTGCATAATTTACAGCCTGTAATTGGAGAAATAAACGGAGATAGAAGAAACTATCGATATGGAGAATTAGAAAATTATACTGATTTTCAATATGGATCTTGCAAAATCAAGATAGATTTTCATAAAAAAATTATAGAACCTTTTCAAGAAAGTAAAGGAATAGTAGCAAGAACTTATATGTACATGAATAGTATGTATGAAATAAAAATTTCAGATGAAGATATGGAAATTTATCGTAATTGGAATAATTTGTACCCTGCAAAAGATTGGGAATGTTTAAGAAACATAAAAATATATAAAGTACAAGGAAGAATAAATAAGTATATTAGTGAATCCTGTAAGAAAAATAAAAATAAAATAAACTTTATAAAACCATGGATACAATAAATATTGGAGTTGTAATGGATAGTATCAATAAAATTAATATTTTTAAAGATACTACGTATGCAATGCTTTTAGAAGCTCAAAAAAGAAAATATAAAATATTTTATATGGAAATTAGTGATCTTTATCTAAAAAATAATATCGCTAAATCTAAAGTAAGAATTTTATCTATAAAAAATAAAGAAAAAAAATGGTGTTTCTTTCAGAATCATGAAGATATAGAATTGCAAAATTTAGATATTATTCTAATGAGGAAAGATCCTCCAGTAAATGAAAATTTTCTAAATGCAACTTATATATTAGAGTATGCAGAAAATCAAGGAACATTAATTATCAATAAACCAAAAATTTTAAGAAATTTTAATGAAAAAATTTCTTCTAATATATTTAGAAAATATTCTCCAGAAACTATCATTAGTTGCGATTATAAAATTATAAAAGAATTTTTAGAATTTCACAAAGAAGTCATTTTAAAACCTACTGGATTTTTTGGTGGTCATTGTGTTTTTTATGTCAAAAAACAAGATCCAAATTTTTCTGTTATTTATGAAAGTATTACAAAAAATGGAAAAAATTTTTGTATAGCACAAAAGTTTTTGCCAGAAATAAGAAAATTGGGAGATAAAAGAATTTTTTTAGTTGATGGAGAACCTATACCTTATTGTTTTTGCAGATTTCCTAAATACGGGGAAATTCGAAGCAATCTTTCTGCAGGTGGAACTGGAAAAGTGGAATTACTTTCTGATCAAGATTGGGAAATTTCTAAATCCATAGGCCAGATTCTAAAAAAAAAAGAAATTTTTTTTGCAGGATTAGATGTGATAGGAAAGTACTTAACAGAAATAAACATAACTAGTCCTACATGTATGCAACAAATAGAAAGAGAATCTTCAATTTCTATAAAAAAAATTTTTTTTGATATACTAGAAGAAAAAATAAAAAAAAAATCCAGTATGAAAAAAAATAAAAAAAAACGTTATTTGCTTTGATTACGGAATTAAGAATATAGGAGTAGCTGTAGGACAATTTATTACTCAAACTGCTTCTCCTATAGATTGTATTCGATGTGTTTTAGGAAATCCAGATTGGAATAAAATTTCTAAAGTTCTTGAAGAATGGAATCCATACTACATAGTTGTAGGATACCCAATAGATATATATGGAAAACTACAAAATATTTCTATTCTTTCAAAAAATTTTGCAAAAAAAATACAAAAAAAATATAAGAAAAAAGTTTTCTTGCAAGATGAAAGACTAACTACCGTAGAAGCTAAAAGAAACATATTAAATATGCGTAAGAAAAAATATTTTAACAAACACTATATTAATTCCTATTCTGCAGTTGTTATACTAGAAAGTTGGTTTAATGAATCTAATTTTATATGAATACACAAAAAAGTAAAATTAAAAAAAATTTTTTTTCTTTAAAACGTAGAATAAAAGAAATATCTAAAAAAAATTTTTTAAGTAGTAAAAAAATTACTATTTTAGTAGTTACAAAAGGTAGATCTTTAGAGGAAATGCAATCTGTACTTAATTGCAAAAATTTTAATTTTGGAGAAAATTATGTGCAAGAGTCAATAAAAAAGATCAATTTTTTCAAAAAAGAAAAAAAAATTTCTTGGCATTTTATAGGAAATTTGCAATCAAATAAAAGTTCTTATGTAGCCAAAAATTTTGATTGGTACCATAGTTTAAATAGTTTTAAAATAGCTGATAGAATAGAAAAACAAAGACCGAATAGTATGAAACCAATTAAAGTATTGATACAATTAAATGTAGATAAAAGAGAAAATAATTTTGGAGTTTCTGAAGAAAATGCGTTTCTTTTAGCTAATTATATAAAAAAATTTAAAAATTTAGATTTTTCCGGAATTATGGTGATGCCAAAAATAGAGAAATCTTTTACGAAACAAATAAAAAAATTTTTATATGCTAAAGAAATATTTGATAAATTAAAAAAAGTACATCCACAGATTAGTGTACTTTCTATGGGTACTACTCAAGATATGCAATCTGCTATTATTTCTGGAAGCAATCTTATAAGGATAGGGAGTGGCATATTTGAATAATTCAAAATCAATTAGTTTGTACATACACATACCTTGGTGCAGGAAAAGATGCTACTATTGTGATTTGCATACTTATAAGCTTCAAAATTCTTTTTTACATAAAATTTATATAAAAAATCTTTTAAAAGATTTAGAACAAGATATACTTCTTTTTAATTTAAAAAAAAGTAGAATACGAACTGTATTTATTGGAGGAGGAACTCCAAGTCTCGTATCTGAAAAATTGATAAAATTTTTAATGCATGAAATATCTAAAAGAATAGAAATACAAAAAAATGCAGAAATTACTATAGAAATACATCCAAAAGACGTAAACTACAAAAAAATTTATTCATATTTGTCTTCTGGAATCAATAGAATATCTTTTGGAATGCAATCTACCTACAAAAATCAATTGAATCTCATTGATAGAAGTTATAATTTTCATATGATAAATAATTTTTTAAAGATAATTAAAGATTGCGGTTTTAAAAATATTAATTTAGATATTATGTATGCTCTCCCAAATCAAAATTTAAATTTAGCTATAGAAGATCTAAAAAATTCTATTTCTTTACAAACAAATCACATATCTTGGTATAGATTTACCGTAAGCGAAAACACTATGAAGAAAAAGAACATTTCAGAAGATACAGCAATTGAAATATCTAATGTTGGAGAAAAATTTTTAGAAGAAAATGGTTATAAAAAATACGAAATTTCTTCTTATGCAAAAAATACTCAAAATCAATGCTTACATAATTTAAATTATTGGAATTTTGGAGATTATATAGGAATAGGATGTGGTGCACATGGAAAAATTACAAAAAATAAAAAAATTTATAGAACGGAAAAAAATAAAGTATTGAACAAATATATGAAAAATAACTTCATAAAAAAAATAATTACTCTACAAGAAAAAGATATAATAATAGAGTTTTTTATGAATAAATTTAGAATAAATAGTCTTATTCAAAAACAAGAATTTTTCGATAAGACTGGAATAAATCCTAAAAAATTAAAACCATGTATTACTAAATCAATAAAAAAAAAGTATCTTATTGAAAAAAATAAATTTTGGAAAGTAACTAAAATGGGAAAAAATTTTTTAGATAATTTACTAGAATTATTTTTAGTATAGTTTTTTATAAGATAATTCTAGTATTTTTGAATTTTGAGATTTTTTAAAAAAATATTTTGTATTTAAATACTTTACTACTCTTGTTTTATTTTGTATTTTATGAAAATAGGAACTTTTTTTTAATATATTTTTCACTTCTTTTATATAAGAAACACTATCGCTAACCATTCTAAATTTTCCAAAATACTTTAATTTTTTAAATATTTTTTCTAAAAAATTTTTTTTAAGCATTCTTCTTTTTTTATGTTTATTTTTATTCCAAGGATCGGGAAAAAAAACAAATATTTCTTCAATAGAATTATCAGGTATCATATACTGTAGAATTGAGTATGCATCAAAATATATAATTTTTAAATTTGTAATTTTCATTTCTTCTATTATCTGTAAGCATCGTGCGATTCCAGGAAGGTATACTTCAATTCCTAAAAAGAATTTTTTAGGAAATTTTTTTGCTAATTGCGTTATAAAAATTCCATTACCAAATCCTATTTCTAAAATAACTGAATTTTTTTGAAAAAAAATTAGAGATTTGATATATTTTTTTTTGAATTGTACTAAATTTTTGTTCCATTGTTCACAAATATATTTTCTTTGCATATTTGTTATTTTTCTTCTTCTAATAGAAGAATTTTTAATAGTTTTTTTAAAAATAAAATCTTCTTGAAATTTTTGTATTTTTTTAAATAAACTTTTCATTCTAATAACCAATTTATGAAAAAAATTCAATCAGGTGTTTTATATTGGTACAAAAAATTTGGAAGAAAAAATTTGCCATGGAAGAAAACAAAAAATCCTTACAAAATTTGGATTTCTGAAATAATGTTGCAACAAACTAGAGTAAAAACAGTAATTCCTTATTTTAAAAGATTTATTTCTTTTTTTCCAAATATTAAAAAATTATCTCAATCTTCTATTGATGAAGTATTTTTTTTGTGGAGTGGTTTAGGATACTATAAAAGAGCAAAAAATATACATGCTTCTTCCAAAATAATACAAAAAAAATATTTGGGAGTGTTTCCTAAAAAATTTTCTGAATTAATAGAGCTTCCTGGTATTGGTAAATCAACAGCTCATGCAATACTGTCTTTTGCCTTTCAGAAGCACTATCCTATTCTAGATGCAAATGTCAAAAAGGTACTGTATAGATTTTACGATTGTACAAAATTCACAAACAAAAAAAAAATGGAAGATTTTTTTTGGCATAAAGCACAAATGAATCTTCCAAAATACGAATCTCATCATTTTAATCAAGCTATGATGGATATAGGATCTGAACTTTGTATTAAAAAACCGAAATGTTTCTATTGTCCATTAAATCAAAGTTGTTCTTCTAATAAAAAAAAAATTTTTAGCACTATATTAAATCGTAAAAAAAAAATTAAAAAAAAAAGAATATATTTACTAATTTTAAAAAAAAATCAAAAAGTATGGTTGCAAAGAAATTCGGAAAATGAAATTTATGCAGGTTTATTTAATTTCCCAGAAATAAAAGGTACTAAAGAAATAGAAAAATACTTTGTTATATTAGATTCTTTTTCAAAAAGAATAAGTAACAAGAAGATAAAGTTCTCTCTTATTGTTCTCAAGAAAAATAAAAAATATAAAAAATTTATTAATGATAAAAAAGGAATCTGGTATGATATTTACGAAAATGAACTCATAGGTATTTCTTCTATAGTATCTAAAATAATTTCAAATATTAAAAAAAATAAATATGAAGAGAAAAATTTTTTGTGTATTTTTTAAAGAATTTTTGGAAGGTTTACAGTATATTAATTATCCGGGAAAATTAGGAAAAAAAATTTATAAGCATATTTCTCAAAAAGCTTGGAATTTATGGATAAAAAAACAAACAATACTAATTAATGAACATAAATTAGATATGAAAACTTTGCAAGATAGAAAATTAGTAGAAAAAAAAATGATTGCTTTTTTATTTAAAAAAAATTTTAAATAGAAATTTTTATGAAAATAGGAATTATTTTCTTTATTCTAGTACAAATTTTCTTTTCTTGTTCATTACAGAATAAAGGATACTTATTCAAATTTTTAAAAAATCTTACTATTTCAGAAGAAATAAAGAATAAGTGGGGGAAAAAAGAACTTATAAGAGCAAAGTCTAAATTTTTTGTTAGATATCTAAATCCTTATACTAGAATTTATATAGATTTAAAATCTAAAAAGTTATTTATAGAAACCATACATAAAAATAAGTATAGAGAATATTTAAAAAAAGGATTAATAGATTCTATATTGAAAAAAAAAGTAGAGTATTTTGATATTTTTACAGAAAAAGAAATGAAATATCAATTCGAAAAAAAAATTGTATTTCTTAATAAAAATCAAAATAATTTCAATAATTTTATACAATCACAGTATTTTATTGAAAAAATTGCAGATCAATTTTTGGATAGAAAAATTAGTATGAGAAAATCAGACATAAAAGTTTGGTACATAAATGTGAAAATAAAACTTTTATACATAAATGAAAAAATGGAAAATTATATGAAAATAGTAAAAAAGATTTCTAAAAAATATAGTATAGATCCTTATTTAGTGTTGGCAATGATACAAATAGAATCGAAATTTAATCCAAATGCTATTAGTGCATCACAAGCAATTGGACTAATGCAAATTATACAAAAAAGCGCTGGAAGAGAAGTATTTATACAAAAGGGAAAAAATGGATTTCCTAGTAAAAAACAACTTTTAAATCCTAGCAATAATATAGAAATAGGAGTTTCTTATTTAAGTATACTACAAAATAAATATCTTTACAGAGTAAAAAATAAAAAATCTTTACAATATTTAATAATTTGTTCGTACAATAGTGGAGTAAATAAAGTTTTAAGAATTTTTTCTAATAATATGGAACAATCAATATCTATTATCAACAATTTAGAAGAAAATGAAATATACAGCATTCTATACGAAAAACATCCTTCTACACAATCTAGAAATTATCTCTATAAAGTAAGCTTATTGTATAATTACTATAAAAATAGTATAGTTTTTTAAAGTTCTTATATTCCAGAAACTTGCATTTCAGAAATTAATACGGAACCACATTGAATTTCGTTTTCATAATTAATGTCATTGCTGATACAAACTATATTTTGAAACATATTTTTTAAATTTCCTGATATAGCTATTTCTTTAATTGGATTTTTAATACTTCCTTTTTCAATCAAAAATCCTGAACATCCTTTAGAATAGTCTCCTGTAGTTATATTTTCTCCATCCCCCATAATTTCTGTAATTAGTATACCATTATACATTTTCTTTAGTATTTCTGAAAAACTAATATTTTTACTAAAAACTTTCCAATTATATACAGAATTGTGGTGCGCATTACTTTTTAAATGCATTTTTCTTGCACTATAATTATCTAACAACCAATTCTTTAGTATTCCTTTATGGACAATTTTTATAGTTTTTGTAGATACTCCTTCTGAGTCGAAAGGAAAAGAAAAAATTCCATTTTTAATATGAGGTAATTCAACAATATTCATCCAATTTGGAAAAATTTTTTTTTCTAGACTTTTATATAAAAAACTAGATTTTTTATACACATTTCTTCCATGAATAGATAAATATAAAATTCTAAACAACTCACTTGATATCTCAGAAAAAAAAATAATTGGAGTTTTTCTAGTGCAAATTTTTATAGGATTTAATTTATTTACTGCTTTCTGTGCACATTTTTTTCCTAATTCATAAGGATTTAATAGATTTGCAAATTTTCTATTTATGCTATATTGATTAGAAAACTCCATACTATTTTTGTATTTTGCAATTGCACTACAAGAATAGGTATATAAACTACTATCATAGTTTTTTTCAATTTCGTAGTTCGCAAAACCAGTGTTTGAAAAAAAACAACTAAATTGTATTCCTTCTGTAGAAAAAATTTTTTTATCAAATGAAAAAATTGAGTTTTCTATTTTTTTTAAAATTTCTAAAATACCAGAAATTTTTATATTTTTTGGATGAAAAATATCTAAATTTTTGGATAAAGGAATAAGTAATTGTTTTTCTGTAGGATAAAAGGAATCATCTTTAGAAGTATACTTAGAAATTTGATATGCTTGTTTTATAGATTTAAATATAGCAGCTTCATCTAAATTTCTTATGACTGTTGTTCCTTTTTTCCTAATATTTGGATATATAGAAATTTTTATGTAGTTTCTATTATGAAATTCAATATTTTCTATTTCTTTAAATCTTATTGAAATTGTACATCCAATTTTAATTTTTGAATATATTTCTACAAATTGAGCGTACTTTTTAGATTTTTCTAAAATATATTGAACACAAGATTTAACTTTTTTTTTCTTTTTTAAAAAATCTTCTTCTGTAATAATTCTATTTTCTTTATGCATTTTAGTTGTTTTACTAAAAATAATCTTATCAATTAATTGATTTTGTTCCACCAACAGTAATACTATCTATTTTTAAAGTTGGCTGTCCCACGTTAACTGGAATAATTTGTCCTTCTTTTCCGCAATTTCCTAAACCAGAATCTAAGCAAAGATCATTTCCTATCATAGAAATCTTTTTCATAACTTCTATTCCCGTTCCAATAAGTGTTACTTTTTTAATAGGATGTTTAATTTTTCCTTTTTGTATTAGAAATGTATCAGAAGTAGAAAAAACAAAATTTCCTGAAGAAATATCAACCTGTCCTCCAGAAAAATTAGTAGCATATATTCCAAATTCGATAGTTTCAATTATTTCTTTTGGACTGAAATTTCCAGGAAGTATATAGGTATTGGTCATTCTAGGAATTGGAATATGTGCGTAAGATTCTCTTCTTCCATTTCCTGTTGAAACAGTATTCATCAATTTTGCATTTAGCTTATCTTGCATGTATTTTTTTAGTACTCCATTTTGTATTAAAATATTGTACTGAGATGGAGTTCCTTCATCATCTATAGTTAAAGAACCTCTATTTCCAAAAATTGTTCCATTATCTACTACTGTGCAAATTTCAGAAGCAACTAATTTTCCTAATTTATCTGAAAAAATTGAACTTTTTTTTCTATTAAAATCTCCCTCTAATCCATGTCCTACTGCTTCATGTAATAGAATTCCTGGCCATCCTGGTCCTAAAACAACTGGAATATTTCCTGAAGGAGCTTCTTTAGCAAATAAATTAAGTAAAGCAGATCGAACAGACTTCTCTATCCATTTATTTATTCTAGCAAAAGAAGAATTTTCTATAAAATTATCATATTTGCATCTACTTCCTAATCCAGAATATCCTTGCTCAATTTTTCCATTTTCTTCAATCTGTACTTTAATTGTAATTAAAGTCATTGGTCTAAAATCTGTTGTTATTAATCCTTCAGAAGAAATAATAAGTATTTTATTAAATTCTGTTGTTATAGAAGCAAAAACTTCCGTAACTCTTCTATCTAATTTTCTCGCATATTTATCTATATAATTAAGTAAATTTATTTTTTCTTCTTCTTTAATAGATCTAACAGGATTAAAAGGAAGATATTTTTCCTTATTTTTTTGTACAAAAAAAGGAACTATTTTTTTAAAAGGTTTAGTACTCTTCTCTTCTACTATAGAAGATATTTCTATTCCCTTTTTTAAATTTTTGTAACTGATTTCATTAGTATAAAAAAGTCCAGTTTTTTCACCTGAAAATGATCTTATTCCAACTCCTTCATCAAATACATAATTTCCTTTTTTAATTATTTTATTTTCTAAAATCCAACTTTCTTTATTTTTAGACTGAAAATACAGATCTGTGTATTCTATTTTTTTATTTTTTATAATTTCAAAAATTTTTTCTAAATTTATTCTACTAATCTTATTTCTTAGTAAGAAGTATTCTTCTATTCTTCTTTTGTTCATATTATTCCTAAGGATAATTGAATTCTTTATTTTTAGTAAAAAATTTTTTTTATTTTATTAATAAATTTTGATACTAAATACCAAATTATTCCATCGTTTATTCTAAAAATAAGTATTTTCGTATCCCAAATAATATTTTTTTTTACAAAAAATTCTAAAGTAAAAACCAGTATTTTGACTATAATAGAAAAAAAAAAATAATTAAAGACTGTTTAAAAATAGAAAAGTTTTTAAAAATATTGTATTTTTTTATTAAAAAAAACGATACTATTCCAAATGCTAAAGCATGAAAACCTAATGTATTTTCTAAAAAAAAATCTGTTAATATTCCAAGTATAAAACTAAATTCCAATTTTGCAAATTCAGGATATTTAAATATCCAATGAAAAAAAAATAAAAGCATCCAATACGGTTGTAGAAAATACAAATCTTTTTTTGTAAGAATATGCATAAAACAAACTAAAATAAAGGAATAAAATATAGATAAATAATTTATTTTTTTTTTTTGATACATTTTATATAAAGCACTTTCATGTTAGTCTTCAAACTTTTTTGTATTCCAAATGAGCAATAGGTAGTCTAGACTTTTTATTTTGATAAAATATTCCGCAAAAACTGTTTTTTGCAAATTTTTTTCATTTTTTACAATTTCTATTACTTTTGCAACTGGATATCCATCTGGAAAAATTCCTCCTAGTCCTGAAGTTACTAAAACATCGTCTTTTTGAATATCAAAGTCATAGTCTAAATTTTCTAATATCATAGGACAATTTGAACCTTGTCCTAAACCAATAGTATGCAAATTGTTTCTCAAAACTTTTATAGGAATTGCATGATTTTTGTCGCAAACAAGAAGGACTGTACTACTATTTTTATTAACAAAAATAGTTTGTCCTACTATTCCCATTTCATTGATTATTGATTGTCCTAAGTATACTTGATTTTGGTATCCTTTATCTATATTAATTTGACTACTGTTTTTATTGATATTTACAAAAATTACTTTAGTAAGCATAACTCTATTATTTTTTGAAAAAGAATTTAGTAACTTTTTTAATTGTATATTTTCTTGTTTATACTTTTTTAAAATCATGATTTCGTGATTTTTTAAAAGAATTTTTTCTTCTAATATTTTTTTTTCTTGAATTAATTTTTCTAAAAAGTTTTTTGAAAAAGAAAAGATAAAAAAATTTTTTGGATAGTATATATATTCGTATACTGTATTTATAAAATTTACTATATAAGATTTCGTAGAGTTTAAAATATTAAATTTTGTATCTAGAAAAATAGTACAAAAAGAGATAAAAATAAGAATAAATAATTTAGATTTTAAAAAAGGATTTTTTTTAGTAAACATTTTTTTCCTTTTTTAATTTAGTCTTCACTAAAAAAATCTCCTCCATAAGCATCAATAATTTCTAAAGCTTTTCCTCCTCCTCTTGCAACACAAGTTAAGGGATCTTCTGCTACAACAACCGGAATTCCCGTTTTTTTCATTAAAAGAGAATCTAATTTTTTTAATAGAGCTCCTCCTCCTGTTAAAACCATTCCTCTTTCTGATATGTCAGAAGCTAATTCTGGAGGGCACTGTTCTAATGCTTTCATTACAGCACTTACAATTCCTGATAAAGGTTCTTTTAATGCTTCCAGTATTTCTTTAGAATTTAAAGTAAAGCATTTTGGTATTCCAGCTGCTAAATTTCTACCTCTAACTTCGATTTCTAGTACCTTATTTGTAGGATATGCTGATCCTATACTATGTTTTACTTTTTCTGCTGTTGCTTCTCCTATTAAAGATCCATAATTTCTTCTTACGTAATTTATAATAGATTCATCAAATCGATCGCCTCCTATTCTAACAGAAGAAGAATATACAACTCCATTTAAAGATATTACAGCTACTTCTGTAGTTCCTCCACCAACATCTATTACCATAGATCCAGTTGCTTCAGATACAGGTAAACCAGCTCCTATTGCTGCAGCCATAGGTTCTTCTATTAAGAATACTTCCCTAGCTCCAGCACCTTCAGCTGATTCTCTAATTGCTCTTCTTTCAACTTGCGTAGCTCCAACAGGAACACATACTAAAACTCTAGGACTTGGTTTCATAAAATTGTTTCTGTGTGCTTTTTTAATAAAATGTTGTAGCATTTTTTCTGTAACGAAAAAATCGGCTATTACTCCGTCTTTCATAGGTCTAATGGCTGCAATATTTCCTGGAGTTCTTCCAAGCATTTGTTTTGCTTCGTGACCTACAGCAGCAACATTTTTGGGATTTCCAAATTTATTGTATCTAATTGCTACTACAGAAGGTTCATTTAAAACAATTCCTTGTCCTTTAACATAAATAAGAGTATTTGCAGTTCCTAAATCTATGGATAAATCATTAGAAAATAGTCCTCTAATTTTCTTAAACATTTCTAATTAACTCATATTTTGTACTAATTAGAAAATTTTTTCTTATTTGTAATAATAAAAATTATAAATCATTAAAAAAAATAAAGCCATAGTGTATAATTTTATAGAATTCTAAATTTTTAAAAATTTTTAAATTTTAAAAAACTCAATTGTATCATAATTTATAAAAATTTACTAAAACATATAAATGAAAAAAAAAATTTTACTCATAAATGGACCTAATATAAATTTAGTAGGAATTAGAGAAAAAGAAAAATATGGAGAAAAAAGTATTGAAGAAATTAATAAAAATTTAAAAAAAATTTCTAAAAAATCAAAAATTCATTTTTTGCACTTTCAGTCAAACTCAGAATGTGCAATTATAGAAAAAATTCATAGATCTATTAATGCTATAGATTTTATTTTAATAAATCCGGCATCTTTTACACATACTAGTATAGCCATAAGAGATGCTCTATTAGCCGTTAAAATTCCATTTTTCGAAATTCATTTTTCCAATATACATAAGTATGAAAAGTTTAGAAGATTTTCATTTTTTTCTGACATTGCTGTAGGAACTATATCTGGATTCGGAGAGATAGGATACTATTTTGCATTTGAAGCAGCAAAATATTTTTTATTAAAAAAATAAAAAAAATTGGAACTACCATGAATATTCAAAAAATTGAAAAACTCATAAAGTTGGTAAAAAAATTTGGCGTATCAAAGTTAGAAATATTTGGAAAAAATGAATCAGTTAAAATTTGTAATCAAGATTTTTCAAAAAACAAAACAAATTTCATAACTAGTACGAAAAAAAATGAAATTCATAAATGTAAAGAAAAAATAGAAGAACATAATTATGACTATTCTATAGAAAGTAAAAATTGTATTAGATCTCCAATGGTTGGAATATTTCATAGAAATATAGAGAGTAGGCAACCTCCTTATGTGAAAATAGGACAAAAAGTCAATGTTGGTGATATATTATGTGTTATAGAAGCAATGAAAATTATGAATTATATAGAATCAGATCGAAAAGGAATAGTAAAAAAAATTTTTCTTACTGAAGGACAACCAGTGGAATTTAACGAGCCGATAATGATTATCGAATAAAGGATAATTATATGATAAAAAAAATTGTTATAGCTAATAGAGGAGAAATTGCGTTAAGAATACTAAGAACTTGTAAAGAAATGAATATTAAAACTGTTTCTGTATATTCCACAATAGATAGAGAATTAAAACATGTTCTTCTTTCAGATGAATCTATATGCATAGGACCACCTCGAGCAGAAAATAGTTATTTAAATATTCCTGCTATAATTTCTGCTGCTGAAGTTACTAGATCTAACGCAATACATCCAGGATACGGATTTCTTTCAGAAAATTCTAATTTTTCTGAACAAGTAGAAAAATCTGGATTCATTTTTATAGGTCCAAATTCAAAAACTATAAAAATGATGGGAAATAAGATTTCTGCTATTAAAATTATGAAAAAATTTGGCATACCTTGCTTGCCAAACAATATTTCTAAGATTAATAAAAATGAAAAAGAAAATCTAAAAATTGCAGAAAAAATTGGATATAGTCTAATCATTAAATCTGCTCATGGAGGAGGGGGAAAAGCAATTAAAATAGTTCATTCAAAAAAAGATCTAAAAAAATATATAAAAATTGTAAAAGAAGAATCGAAGAGATTTTTTAATAACAGAACAATATACATTGAAAAATATTTAGATTCTGCTAAGCATATAGAAATACAAATTATTTCAGATGGAAAGGGAAATGCAGTATTTTTAGGAGATCGAGAATGTACGATACAAAGAAATCATCAAAAAATTCTAGAAGAAGCTCCTTCAAGTATAGAAGAAAGTGAAAAAGTAGAAATCGCAGAACTTTGCAAAACAGTTTGTGTAGAAATCGGCTATAAAGGATTAGGAACCTTCGAATTTTTGTACCAAGATAAAAAGTTCTTTTTTATAGAAATGAATACAAGAATACAAGTGGAACATCCTGTTACAGAAATGATTACTGGAATAGATTTAGTAAAAGAACAAATTAAAATAGCTTCAGGAAAAAAATTGTCATTTAAACAAAATAGTATTAGATTTTTTGGACATTCTATAGAATGCAGAATTAATGCAGAAAAACCAAATAATTTTCAACCAAGTCCTGGAAAAATAACCAGATTTCACGCTCCAGGAGGATTAGGAATAAGATGGGATTCTCATATATATACAAACTATTCTGTACCAATTTTTTATGATTCACTAATTGGAAAACTAATTTCTTTTGGAGAAAATAGAAAAGTAGCAATCGCTAGAATGCAAAATGCTTTATCAGAATTAGTAATAGAAAATATAGAAACTAATATTAATTTACAAATGAAAATCTTAAGAAACAAAAACTTTAAAAATGGTAGAATTAGTACAAATTTTTTAAATTCAGAATTTTTAGAAAAAATAAATAAAATAACTTAAAATAAAAATTTATCTTTCTAAAAATTTTTAATAAAATAGTACAAAATACTAAAAAATACTAAAATATAATAATGAATAATAAAAAAAAATTTAGCAAATTTATAAAAAATAAAATTTTCTTATATCCTATAGTAGATTCCTTATTTTGGCTGGTAAAAGTTTTAGATTTTGGCATAAAATTTATACAATTTAGAATCAAAAATTTCTTTAATTATGAAAAATTATGCTTTAGTATAGAAGCAGCAATTATACTAGGAAAAAAATATAATGCTTTTATTTTTATAAATGACTATTGGAAATTAGCTATTAAATATCAAGCATTTGGAATTCATTTGGGACAAGAGGATATAAAATCAATAGATATCAAAAAGATACAAAAACACAATATTTGTTTTGGAATTTCTGCACATTCTAAAGATGAATTTAAAAATGCAGTTCGTTTTTCCCCTGACTATATATCTTTAGGACACGTATTTTATACAAATACAAAAATTATGAAAAATCCTCCCATAGGATTGGAAATGGTAAAAAAAATTCAAAGAGAATTTAGTAGCAGTATACCTATAATTGCAATAGGTGGAATAAATAGTACTAATATAAAAAAAGTTCTTTCTTGTTCAATTAATGCAATTGCTATAAGTAGTTTTATTACTGAAAATCCAGTATGGAAAAAGTCTATTGTTGAATTAAGAAATAAATATCCTTTACTTTTTTAACCACTACGATGTATGTCTAAAAATATTTTTTTAAGTCCCTCAGAATATTTGAGATACAGCAGACAAATTATTTTAAAAGAGTTTGGTATATCTGGACAAAAGAAAATCAAAGATACTACTGTACTAATTATAGGAATAGGAGGAATAGGCTGCCAATGCGCTATGCAGCTATCTTTGGTTGGTATAGGAAGAATTATACTAGCAGATTATGATGTTGTAGAAAAGAGTAATCTTAATAGGCAATTTCTCTATAAGGAAAAAGATATTGGATTATCCAAATCCAAGACTGCTAAAGATCAACTTTTTTCTTTAAATCCAAATGTAGAGTATATTTATTTTTCGAAAAAAATTTTTGGAAAAAAATTAAAAAGTAGCATCGAAATATCTAATATAGTATTAGATTGTTCTGATGATTTAAAAACAAGGTATCTAATAAATAGATATTGCATAGAGTACAATAAAGTTTTTATTACTGGAAGTTGCATACTTTATTCAGTACAAATTCTAGTTTTTAGAAGTTTTAAATATGGTTGCTATGCCTGCGTTTTTCCTAGGATAAAAAATAATTATACTTGTCAAAATTATGGAATATTTATTTCTTCGTCTTCTTTAGCTGGTACTTTACAAGCAATGGAAGCTATTAAAATAGCACTAAACTTTAAAGAAGAAAAAAAAAATTATCTATTTTCTTTTGATATTAGAAAAATGAGATTCAAAAAAGCAAAAATATTTAAGGATAAATACTGTAAATTTTGCTAACCAAATTTTTGTACAAAAATATGAAAATTATTGTGAATGATAAAAATTTTTATTTAGAAAAATCTATCTCCATACTAGATTTTTTCAAATATGAGAATTTTTCTTTAATTGGTATTGCTATTTCTATTAATGGAAACATTCTTCCAAAAAAAAAATGGAAAAAATATTTTTTAAAGAATAATGATAGAATTGAAATATTTAAGATTATCGTAGGAGGATAAATTTGTTAAAAATAGCCAATACTAAATTTTCTTCCAGATTATTTATAGGAACTGGAAAATTTTCTTCTTCTAAAATTATGCAAGAATC
This sequence comes from bacterium endosymbiont of Pedicinus badii, assembly GCF_002075085.1. Taxonomy (GTDB): domain Bacteria; phylum Pseudomonadota; class Gammaproteobacteria; order Enterobacterales; family Enterobacteriaceae; genus PRUG. Next base: position 67,372 of record NZ_LKAS01000002.1, read on the forward strand.
CATTTTAGCTTCCAAATCAGAAATGGTAACTGTTTCTATTAAAAGAATAGATATAAGTAAAAAAGAAATAGATTCAGTTTTAAAAATTTTAAGTAAAATGAAAGTAAAAATACTTCCTAACACTTCTGGAGCGAAAAATGCAAAAGAAGCAATATTTTCCGCACATTTAGCAAGAGAAGCTTTGAATACTAATTGGATAAAATTAGAAATTCATCCAGAAAAAAAATATCTTTTACCAGATTCTCTAGAAACATTAATTGCAGCAGAAGTTCTTGTAAAAGAAGGATTTATAGTTTTACCTTATTGTTTTGCAGATCCAGTTGTATGTAAAAAATTGGTAGAAGTTGGATGTTCTGCAGTTATGCCAGTAGGATCACCAATTGGTTCTAATCAAGGAATAAAAACTGAATTTTTTTTAAAAATTATTTCAGAGCAAATAACAGAAGTTCCTATAATAGTAGATTCTGGAATTGGTTCTCCTGAACATATCATTCAGGCTATGAAAATAGGAATAGATGGATTTTTGGTAAATACTGCTATTGCTACTTCATTAGATCCTGTATGTACTGCAAAATCATTTTACTATGCTATTCAATGTGGAGAATATTTTCTAAAAAAAGAAATAAAAAAATCTACTGATATTTTTAAATTAGTAAAAGAAAAATATAAATTTTAAAAATATGGAATCATTTTTTGAAATTTGGAAAAATCTTTCTTGGAAAAAAATCGATTCTTCCATTAATAAAAAAACAGAAAAAGATGTACAAAAAGCTATATTTTCTGGTAGACCAAATTTTGAAGATATGCTTGCTTTACTTTCTCCTATAGCTTTAAAATACATAAAATTTTTAATTAAAAAATCTAGAGAAATTACTAAAAAGAAATTTGGAAATAACATACAAATTTTTTTACCTATGTATGTTTCTAATTTTTGTACAAATGATTGCTCGTACTGTGGATTTTCTTCGAAAAACAAAATTAGAAGAAAATTTTTAGATACAAAAGAAATTGAAAAAGAATGTAAAAAAATTAAATCTCTTGGGATAAAAAATATTTTAGTAGTATCTGGAGAAAATAATAGAATAGTTGGAATTGAGTATTTTTTGAATACTATAAAAATAGTAAAAAAATACTTTAGTATGATACTGTTCGAAGTACAGCCATTATCTGTCAAAGAGTATTCTGTACTTCAAAAAAATGGACTTGATGGAATACTCTTATATCAAGAAACCTATAATTATACAGATTATAATAAGCATCATATTAAAGGAAAAAAAAAGGATTTTTTTTGGAGAATCAGTGCTCCGGAAAGAATAGGTCAATCAAATATTAGTAAGATAGGATTAGGTATTTTATCTGGATTGTCAAAATATTGGAGAGTAGACTACTATTTTTTGTATTTGCACATTATGTATTTAAGAAAAAAATTTTGGAAATGCGAATACAGTATCTCTTTTCCAAGAATCAGACCTTTTTTTTACTCAAAAAACAAAAAAAAATTTTTAGGAATTAGTGACTTGGAACTGATACAAGTAATATGTTCTTTCAGAATATTGTTTCCAGAAATAGAAATTAATTTGTCAACAAGAGAATCTAAAAAATTTAGAAATTTTATGATTCCAGTTTGTATAAATAATATTAGTGTTAATTCTAAAACTTATCCAGGAGGATACACAAAAAAAAAAAAAGAGTTAGAACAATTTTCTATACAAGATAACAGAAATATTAATCAAATAATGAAATACCTACAATCAAAAGATTTACAAATTGTTTTTAAAGATTGGGATTCTCATTTTGGAAGATGATGCTTTTATCATCTTTTTTTGTAATCTCTGAATTATTCAGCAATTTTTTTAAATTTTTTTCTGCTACTTTAATAGAATTCTTAATATTTTTATCTTTACTTTTTTTAGTTCTATTTTTATGATATACGTACCCTGTTCCTGCTGGTATTAGCCTTCCTACGATAACATTTTCTTTTAGTCCTCTAAGTTCGTCTTTTTTTCCAGCTACTGCCCCTTCTGTTAGTACTCTAGTAGTTTCTTGAAAAGAAGCAGCAGAAATAAAAGATTCAGTTGCTAAGGAAGCTTTTGTAATTCCTAGTAAATCTCTCTTATACTTTATAGTCTTTTTATTGTCTTTTTTAAGAATTTTATTAGCAATTTTAATTCTACAAAATTCTATTTGTTCTCCAGATAAAAAAGAAGAATCTCCTTCTTCTGTAATAGTTGCTTTTCTAAGCATTTGTCTTACTATTACTTCTATGTGCTTATCGTTTATTTTAACTCCTTGTAATCTATAAACTTCTTGCACTTCATTTACTATATATTCTGTAACTTCATTGATTCCTCTTAATCTTAGAATATCATGAGGAGATTCTGGACCATCTGATATAATATCTCCTTTTTCTATTCTTTCTCCTTCAAAAACATTAAGTTGTCTCCATTTTGGAATCATTTCTTCATAAGGTTTTTCTTTTTTTGAATTTGGTGTAATAATTAATCTTCTTTTTCCTTTTGTTTCTTTTCCAAATGATATAGTACCGCTTACTTCTGCTAAAATAGCAGGTTCCTTAGGTTTTCTAGCTTCAAAAAGATCTGCTACTCTAGGAAGTCCTCCTGTAATATCTTTTGTAACGCTTGTTTCTTGAGGAAGTCTTGCTAATGTGTCTCCTATAGAAATTTCTGAACCGTCTTCTAAATTTACTATAGCTCTTCCTGGAAGAAAGTATTGGGCAGGAATATCTGATCCAGGTATATAAATTTCTTTATAATTTTTATCCACTATTTTTAAGGCTGGTCTTAGATCTTTACTAATTCCTGTTCTTTCAGATGTATCTAAAATTATAATAGAAGAAAGACCTGTTAGTTCATCTGTTTGTCTAACAATTGTCTGTCCATCAATCATGTCTGTAAAACAAACGAATCCACTAACTTCTGTTACAATAGGCATTGTGTGAGGATCCCAATTAGCTATAATTTCTCCTCTAAATATTTTTTGCTTATTTCCTTTATTTAAAATTGCTCCGTACGGAATTTTATGACTTTCTTTAGTTTTACCAAATTTATCTATAATTTTTAATTCTGTATTTCTCGAAGTAATTATTATTTTTTTTTGTTTATTGAAGACAAATTTTGCATTATTAATTACCAAAATTCCTTCATTTTTTGCTCTTATACTTGATTCTGCAGCAGCCCTAGAAGCGGCTCCTCCTATATGAAAAGTCCTCATTGTTAATTGTGTCCCAGGTTCTCCTATAGACTGAGCAGCTATTACACCTATAGCTTCTCCTTTTTTAACTAAGTTTCCTCTAGCTAAATCTCTCCCATAACACTTTGAGCAAACACCAAAATTGGTCTCACAAGTTACTACAGACCTCACTTTAATGCTATCTACAAAACTTTTTTCTAATAAATCGCACCATTTTTCATTTAAAAGTGTATTTCTAGGTATTAGAATTTTTTCTTTTATATATATATCCTCTGCTACTACTCTTCCTAATACTCTTTCTCTTAATGCTTCTTTAACATCTCCTCCTTCTATAACAGAAGTCATTTTTATTCCAGATTTTGTACTACAATCTTTTTCCGTAACTACTAAATCTTGCGCTACATCTACAAGTCTTCTTGTAAGATATCCAGAATTTGCAGTTTTTAGAGCAGTATCTGCTAATCCTTTTCTGGCCCCGTGTGTAGAAATAAAGTACTGTAAAACATTTAATCCTTCTCTAAAATTTGCAGTAATAGGAGTTTCTATAATAGATCCATCTGGACGAGCCATTAATCCACGCATTCCAGCTAATTGTCTAATTTGAGCTGCTGAACCTCTGGCTCCAGAATCTGCCATCATGAATATATTGTTAAAAGAGGAATCTTGTGCAATTTTTTTGTTTGTTAATTTATTTTTTTCTTTAGTAAAATTTTCCATCATAGCTTGAGATATCTTTTCATTTGCTGCTGCCCAAATATCTATGACTTTATTATATCTTTCTCCAGCTGTTACTAATCCCGATTGAAATTGTTCTTGTATTTCAGCAACCTCTGATTCTGCTTCTTGTATAATTTCTGTTTTCTTTTCTGGAATAACCATATCATCAATTCCAACAGAAGCTCCAGATTTAGAAGCATAGAAAAAACCTGTGTACATAATCTTATCAGCGAAAATTACAGTTTTTTTTATTCCTAGTAGTCTGTAACAAGTGTTTATCATTTTTGAAATAGATTTTTTTCCTAAAGTTCTGTTAATTAAAGAAAAAGACAATCCTTTAGGAACAATATTCCATAATATAACTCTCCCTACTGTTGTATGTACAATTTTTAAAATTTTTTTTCTCTTTCCTGATTCTTCTATACTGTATTCTACAATTCTTGCTTGTATTTTTGCATGCAAGTCAGCTAGACCAGAATTATAAACATGTTCTGCTTCTTGAGGACCAGTAAGAATCATACCTTCTCCCTTACTATTATTGCATTTTTTTGTCATGTAATATAATCCTAGTACTACATCTTGAGAAGGAACTATAATAGGTTCTCCATTTGCAGGAGAAAGTATATTATTTGTAGACATCATAAGATTTCTTGCTTCTTTTTGTGCTTCCATAGTTAATGGTATATGCACAGCCATTTGATCTCCATCAAAATCTGCATTATATGCGGCACATACTAAAGGATGTAGCTGTATTGCTTTTCCTTCTACCAAAATTGGTTCAAAAGCTTGAATTCCTAATCTATGTAATGTAGGAGCTCTATTTAGCATAATAGGATGTTCTCTAATAACCTCATCTAGTACATCCCATACTATAGGTTCTTCTTTTTCAACCATTTTTTTAGCAGATTTTATTGTTGTAGCTAGTCCTTTTTTTTCTAATTTTCCATATACAAATGGTTTAAATAATTCTAATGCCATTTTTTTTGGTAACCCGCATTGATTTAAATGAAGATAAGGACCTACTGTTATTACTGATCTTCCAGAATAATCTACTCTTTTTCCTAACAGATTTTGCCTGAACCTTCCTTGTTTTCCTTTAATCATATCTGCTAAAGATTTTAAAGGTCTTTTATTAGATCCAGTTATAGCTCTACCTCTTCTTCCATTATCTAGTAATGCATCTACTGCTTCTTGAAGCATTCTTTTTTCATTTCTTACAATTATATCTGGAGCTGAAAGATCTAGTAGTCTTTTTAATCTATTATTTCTATTGATTACTCTTCTGTACAAATCATTCAAATCAGAAGTAGCAAACCTACCTCCATCTAATGGAACTAATGGTCTTAAATCTGGAGGTAAAACTGGCAAAACACTAAGTATCATCCATTCTGGTTTATTACCACTTTGTAAAAATGCTTCCACTATTTTAATTCTTTTAGTTAGTTTCTTTTTTTTTGTTTCAGAACTGATTTTTTTTAAATTTTTTCTAATTTTTTTACATTCTTCTTTTAAATTTATACTTTTTAAAAGTTTTTGTATTGCTTCTGCTCCCATTTCTGCTTCAAATTCGTCTCCAAATTCTTCTAAAAAATTTAGATACTGTTCTTCAGAAAGTATTTTTCCTTTTCTTAAATTCGTAATTCCTTCTTCTATAACAACGTAAGATTCAAAATATAGTACTCTTTCTATATCTCTTAAAGGCATGTCTAAAAGTAAACCAATCCTGGAAGGAAGAGATTTTAAAAACCATATATGTGCTGTAGGAGAAGCTAGTTCTATATGTCCCATTCTGTCTCTTCTCACTTTTGTTTGCGTTACTTCTACTCCACACTTTTCACAAATTACTCCTCTATGTTTTAGCCTTTTGTATTTTCCACATAAGCATTCGTAGTCTTTAACTGGACCAAATATACGAGCACAAAATAATCCATCTCTTTCTGGTTTAAAAGTTCTGTAATTTATTGTTTCTGGTTTTTTTACTTCTCCATATGACCAAGAACGAATTATTTCTGGTGAAGCTAAAGCAATTTTAATAGCGTCGAATTCTTCTATTTTATTTTGTAATTTTAGAATTTTTTTCAAATCTTTCACAAATATCATCCATTAAGTATTAAAAAGATTTATTTTTCTTCTAAATCTATATTGATTGCTAAAGATCTAATTTCTTTTAATAAAACATTAAAAGATTCTGGCATACCTGGATCCATTGCATGCGATTCATCAATAATATTTTTATACATTTTAGTTCTTCCGGATACATCATCTGATTTTACTGTAAGCATTTCTTGTAGTGTATGGGCAGCTCCGTAAGCTTCTAAAGCCCAAACTTCCATTTCACCAAATCTTTGTCCTCCAAATTGTGCTTTACCTCCAAGAGGTTGTTGTGTTACTAAACTATAGGAACCAGTTGACCTAGCATGCATTTTATCATCTACTAAATGATTTAATTTTAACATATACATATATCCTACTGTTATTTTTCTTTCAAATTTTTCTCCCGTTCTACCATCAAATAAAGTAATTTGTCCAGATTGAGGTAGTTCTGCAAGACTCAAAAGTTCTTTAATTTCTTTTTCTGTAGCTCCATCAAAAACTGGAGTAGCTATCGGCATACCTTTTCTTAAATTTTTAGAAAGTTCTAATATTTCTTCATCTGTAAATTTTTTTAAATTTACCGATTGCTGTATATTTTCTCCTATATTGTACGCTTTTTGTAAAAAATTTCTTAGTTTTTGTATATTTTCTTTTTTTTTTACCATTCTATCAATTTTTATACCTATTTCTCTTGCAGCCATACCTAAATGAGTTTCTAAAACTTGTCCTATATTCATTCTTGAAGGAACTCCTAATGGATTTAGAACTATATCTACCGGGACTCCATTTTCATCATAAGGCATATCTTCTACAGGATTTATTTTAGATATTACTCCTTTATTACCATGTCTACCAGCCATTTTATCTCCTGGCTGTATTTGTCTTTTTACTGCAAGATATACTTTAACTACTTTTAAAACACCTGGAGCTAAATCGTCTCCTTGAACAATTTTTTTCTTTTTTTGTAAAAACTTTTTTTCAAATTTTTTTTTAAGATTTTTGTATTCTTTATAAATTTTTAAAAATTGTATTTTTTTTATTTTGCTAGAAAATTTTATTTTTTTTACATTTATTTCTTCTGGTTCTTTTTTTTGAAATTCAATTTTTTCTTCTATCAGAATTCTTTTTATTTGTTGTAGTAGACCAAATTTAAAAATCTTCATTTCTTCAGAAAGATCTTTCTTTGCCTGTTCTACTTTCATCTCTTCTATTTCTATTGTTCTTTTATCTTTTTCTATTCCATCTCTCGTAAATATTTGTACATCTATTACTGTACCTGAAACTCCATTAGGAACTCTTAATGAAGAATCCTTTACATCAGAAGCTTTTTCTCCAAATATCGCTCTTAGTAATTTTTCTTCTGGAGTAAGTTGTGTTTCTCCTTTAGGAGTAACTTTACCAACTAGAATATCTCCTCCATTAACTTCAGCTCCAATATATACTATTCCAGATTCATCCAACTTTGATAGTGCAGATTCTCCTATATTAGGTATATCCGCTGTGATTTCTTCTACACCTAATTTTGTATCTCTGGAAATACAAGAAAGTTCTTGTATATGAATAGTAGTAAATTTATCTTTTTGAACTACTTTTTCTGAAATTAGCATAGAATCTTCAAAATTGTATCCACTCCAAGGCATAAATGCAATTCTCATATTCTGACCTAAAGCTAATTCTCCTAAATCTGTACAAGGTCCATCTGCTAGTACATCTCCTCTTTGAATTTCATCACCTAAATTAATACAAGGTTTTTGATTAATGCAGGTATTTTGATTTGATCTAGAAAATTTTGTTAAATTGTAGATATCTATTCCACTTTCTTGCTCTTGAATCTCATTTTGTTTGACATTGATTACAATTTTTGATGCATCTACGTATTGAACAATTCCTCCTCTTTTAGCAATTACAGTTACTCCAGAATCTATTGCTACAATTCTTTCCATTCCAGTTCCAACTAAAGGTTTATCAGTGACAATTGTAGGTACTGCTTGTCTTTGCATATTTGCTCCCATTAGTGCCCTATTTGCATCATCATGTTCTAAAAAAGGTATTAGAGAAGCTCCAACAGAGACAATTTGCTGTGTAGAAACATCCATATAATCAATTTGTTTTCTATTAAAAAGACCAGATTCACCTTTTGTTCTACAAATTATTAATTTATTTACAAAACTACCATCTTTTTTAAGATTACTATTTGCTTGAGCTATTACAAAATTTCCTTCTTCAATTGCAGAAAGATAATGTATTTCATCAGTTACTTTACCATTTACTACTTTTCTGTACGGAGTTTCTAAAAAACCGTATTCATTAGTTCTTGCATATACAGATAAAGAATTTATTAGTCCAATATTTGGTCCTTCCGGAGTTTCTATAGGACAAACTCTTCCATAATGAGTAGGATGAACGTCTCTAACTTCAAAACCGGCTCTTTCTCTAGTCAACCCTCCAGGACCTAATGCTGAAATTCTTCTTTTATGTGTAATTTCAGATAATGGGTTATTTTGATCCATAAATTGAGACAATTGGCTAGAACCAAAAAATTCTTTCACAGCTGCAGAAATTGGTTTTGCATTAATTATATCTTGAGGCATGATATTTTCTAAATCACCCATAGATAATCTTTCTTTAACTGCTCTTTCGACTCTTACTAGACCAATTCTAAATTGATTTTCTGCCATTTCTCCTACAGATCTAATTCTTCTATTTCCTAAATGATCTATATCGTCTATTTCTCCTTTTCCATTTCTTATATCTATAAGTCTTTTTATCACATCTATGATATCTTTTTTGTTAAGAATACCTAAACCTTCTATTTCTTTTCTAAAAAGAGATCTATTAAATTTCATTCTACCTACAGCAGATAAATCATATCTTTCTTCTGAAAAGAAAAGATTTTTAAAAAGTAACTCTGCAGCTTCTTTAGTTGGAGGTTCTCCAGGACGCATCATTCTGTAAATTTCTAATAAAGCGCTATTTTTGTCTATTGTAGAATCAATTTTTAATGTTTCAGATATATATGGTCCATGATCTAAATCATTAGTAAATAAAACTTCTATTTCGTTTTGTTTGGATTTTTTTAGTTTTTCTATTATTGATGCGCTAATAGTTTCATTTGCTTTTACTATAATTTTTTTTTTGTTTTTACAAAAATAATTTTTTGAAGAAACTTTTCCAAAAATATATTCATAAGGAACATGTATTTTTTTAATTTTATCTTTTATTAGTTTTTTTATATGTCTAGCAGTGATTCTCCTTCCTTTTTCTATATAAATTTTATTTTCTACTTTAAAATCAAAAGAAGCAGTTTCTCCTCTTAACCTATCTGGCACTAAATCCATCAAAAGATAATCGTTGTATATTTTATAATGTACTTTTTGAAAGAATATTTCTAACATTTCTTCCGTACTATAATTTAACGCTCTTAGTAAAATAGTTACAGGAAACTTTCTTCTTCTATCTATCCTAACAAAAAGATTATCTCTTGAATCAAACTCAAAATCTAGCCAAGATCCTCTGTATGGTATTATTCTAGCGTTGTACAATAGTTTTCCTGAAGAATGTGTTTTTCCTTTATCGCTATCGAAGAAAACTCCTGGACTACGATGAAGTTGAGAAACTACGACTCTTTCTGTACCGTTTATTACAAATACTCCGTTTTCCGTCATTATTGGTATTTCACCCATGTATACTTCTTGTTCTTTTATGTTTTTTATTTTATTATTTAGTGAATCTTTTTCATAAATAACAAGTCTTAATTTTACTTTTAAAGGAACAGAATAAGTAGATCCTCTAGTTAAACATTCTTGTACATCAAAAATTGGATCTCCTAAAGAATAGCTTACATATTGTAATTCTGAAGATTCGTTATAGCTATTTATTGGAAAAATAGATTGAAAAGCGGCTTCTAAGCCGTGCTGTCCTTCAGGATCTTTTTCTATAAATTTTTTGAAAGAATCAATTTGAATAGCTAATAAATAAGGAATATCTAATACTTTTGGTCTTTTTCCAAAATCTTTTCTAATTCTTTTTTTTTCTGTATAAGAGTACATATTTTTATTAAAAAAATTATATAAATTTTAGGCTGGTTTTTTATAAACCAGCCAATTAGTTTTATAGTTTTATCTTATTTCTACAATTGCGCCAGTTGATTCTATTAATTTTTTTAAGGAATCAGCTTCTTCTTTCTTAACTTTTTCTTTTATTAAAACAGGAGCAGATTCTACTAAATCTTTTGCTTCCTTCAGTCCTAAACCTACTATAGATCTAACTGATTTTATTACTGCAATTTTGTTTTTTCCTATATTTTGTAAAAATACACTAAATTCCGTTTTTTCTTCTTTTTCTTTTTCTGATGGTACATTATTAGTAGAAACATTTTGACTAATTATTTCTTTATAAGAAACTCCAAATTTTTTTTCCATCATAGAAACTAATTCTAAAACTTCCATAACAGACATTTTAGATACTTCTTCTATAATTTGTTCTTTTGATATAGACATAGTAATTATATTCCTAAAAGTGAATTTCTTGTAAGAAATAGGAAAAATAGAACATTAGATTCCTATAATTTTTTTTTTTTTGAAATATATGATAGAATTTTTATTAATTTTAATATGCAAGATTCTTGCAATAAAATTAATAGTATTTGAATTGCTTCTTTTTTATTAGGTAAACTTGCTAAAGTACTTATTTTTGAAGGGTGAATTATTTTTCCATCGAAAATGATACCTTTAATTTTAAAAATGATATCTTCTTTTTTTAATTTTGTAAGTACTTTCGCTGCAGAACCAGGACTGTTTTTGGAAAAAGCAACCAAAGTAGAGCTGCAAAAATTGCTTTCTAGTTGTTGAAATTTAGTATTTTTGAATGCTCTTCTTAATAAAGTGTTTTTCACAACTTGCACAAAAACTTCAGATTTCTGACAGCATTTTCTAAAAGTGTTCATTTTTTCAGAATTAATTTTGTAAAAATCTGCTACTACTACAGAAATAGATTCATCGGCAAGTTTTTTTATTTTAGAAACGATTTTTTGTTTTTTTTTTAGGCTTAATGCCATTTTTTTTCCTTTAAATTTTAAATATTATAGTAGTATAAAGAAATTATATAATATCACTCATTTCAATTTTTATTCCTGGACCCATTGTAGTACATAAACCAAAGTTTTTAATAAAATTTCCTTTTACAGAGTTTGGTTTATTTTTTTGTATTGATTGAATAAAATATCTTATATTTTCTTCTATTTTATAACTCTCAAAGTTTATTTTTCCTATGCTTGTATGAATAATTCCATTTTTATCGTTTTTATATAGTATTTGTTTTTTTTTAAAATTTTTTAAAGATTCAAATAAATTATTTGTTAAAGTTCCAGATTTTAAATTTGGCATAAGTCCCTTTGGTCCTAGAATTTGTCCAATTTGACTGATTATAGACATAGAATCTGGTTTAGCTAGTACTAAATCAACTTGAATAGTATTATTTTTAAATAAATTTACTAAATCTTCCATACCAACAAAATTTGCACCTATTTTTTTTAGTTCTTTTATGTTTTCTCTGGAAAAAACAGCAATTTTCTTTTTCTTTCCATTTCCATGAGGAAGTGTAGAATATCCTCTAATGTTTTGTTCTGTCTTTTTAGGATTAATATTTAATTTTATAAAAACATCGACACTTTCATTAAATTTTGAAAAAACTTTTATTTTTTCTAAAATACATAGGGCTTGTTTTATGGTATATTTTTTTTGTTCGGAAAAAATTTTAGCAAATTCTTTTTTTTTTTTAGATAATCTTTTTTTCATTTTTTATTCCATTTTAAGACCCATAGAAATTGCTGTTCCTAATATAGAACGAAATATTGCTTTTTCGTCTAAACTATTCATGTCTTTTTTCTTAATTTTTACAATCTCCATTATTTGTTGTTTTGTAATTTTTCCTACTATTTCAGTTTTAGCTTTTTTTGAACCAGAATCAATTTTTGCTATTTTTTTTAATAATATTGAGGTAGGCGTTGTTTTCGTAATAAATGAGAAAGACTTATCAGAATATATAGTTACTACTACAGGTACTGGAATAGATTTTTCTAGTTTTTTTGTAACTTCGTTAAAAGACTTACAAAATTCCATAATATTGATTCCTTTTTGTCCTAAAGCTGGACCTACTGGAGGACTTGGATTAGCCATTCCAGCAGGAATTTGTAATTTAACATAAGATTGAATTTTTTTCATTTTTTTATGATATCAGTTTTTTTCTACTTGACTAAAATCCAGTTCTACTGGGGTTGATCTTCCAAATATTGAAACAGAAACTTTTAATCTACTTTTTTCGTAATCTACTTCTTCAACAGTGCCATTAAAATCAGAAAAAGGACCATCGTTGACTCTTATAACTTCTCCTGGTTCAAAAAGAGTTTTTGGTATTGGTTTATTTTTTATTTGTTTTAATTTTTTAATAATAGTATCTACTTCTTTTTTACTAATTGGTATTGGATTTTCGGAAGTTCCTCCTACAAACCCTAAAACTTTTGGTATTCCCCTTACTAAATGCCAAGTATTTTCATTCATATTCATTCTAATTAGTATATATCCAGGAAAGAATTTTCTTTCACTTTTTCTTTTTTGTCCTCTTTTAATTTCAATAACTTCTTCTGTTGGAATCATAATATCGCCAAAAAATTTAGAAAAATTGTACAATTTGATTCTTTTTTGTAAGGACTCTTCTATTTTTCTTTCAAATCCTGAAAATACTTGAACTATATACCACTTTTTTTCCAGCATATTAGATTCTAAAATTTGTTATAGTTGCTATAATTCTAATAAGTAAATTATCTATACACCATAAAATAATTGAAATTATCATTGCTATTAAAGAAACCATAAAAGTTGTTTGTACAGTTTCTTTTAAAGAAGACCAGCAAATTTTTTTAGATTCCTGTTTTACTTCTTGCAGAAATACTACAAATTTTTTTCCTTTTTTAGTTTTTAGAAAAAAAAATAGAATTGCTAGAAAAATAGTAAAATTTACTGCAGTAAAAAAATAAATGTTTATTTTTTTCTTCAAAAATAAAAAGATAATTTCAAAAATTAGCAAAAAGAATATTAAAATCCAAGAATACTTTTCTAAATGACTTTTATGTTCTAATTTCGCATTCATAAGAATTGAAAAATATAATAACTTTTAAAAAAAAATTATGAGCAAGAAATGCTCATAATTTAGAATTTTATTCCAAAACATCTGTGACAATTCCTGCACCAACTGTTTTTCCTCCTTCTCTAATTGCAAATCTTAATCCGCTATCCATTGCAATTGGAGAAATAAGATTTACTTTCATTTTTATGTTATCACCAGGCATAACCATTTCTGTTCCTTCTGGAAGTTCTATAGTTCCAGTTACATCTGTAGTTCTAAAATAAAATTGAGGTTTGTATCCTTTAAAGAACGGAGTATGGCGTCCTCCTTCTTCTTTACTTAATACGTACACTTCTGCTTCAAATCTTTTATGTGGATTAATTGCTCCTGGTTTTGATAAAATTTGACCTCTTTCTACATCTTCTCTTTTTATTCCTCTTAGTAAAATTCCTACATTGTCTCCAGCTCTACCCTCATCTAGGAGTTTTCTAAACATCTCAACTCCTGTGCAAGTAGTTTTAATAGTATTTTTGATTCCTACTATTTCAATTTCATCACCTACTTTTATTATTCCCTTTTCAATTCTTCCAGTTACCACAGTTCCTCTTCCTGAAATAGAAAATACATCTTCTATAGGCATAAGAAAAGGCTTTTCTATTGATCTTTCTGGAATAGGGATGTATTTATCCAAGGATTCTGCTAGTTCTAAAATTTTTTTTGTCCAAATTTCTTCTCCTTCTAAAGCTTTTAATGCAGAACCTCTAATGATAGGCGTTTGTTCTCCTGGAAAATCGTACTGAGACAATAATTCTCTTACTTCCATTTCTACTAATTCAAGTAGTTCTTTGTCTTCTACCATATCGCATTTATTAATAAAAACTACAATGTAAGGAACACCAACCTGTCTGGCCAATAAAATATGTTCTCTAGTTTGCGGCATAGGTCCATCAGTTGCTGCTACTACTAAAATTGCTCCATCCATTTGAGCAGCCCCAGTAATCATATTTTTTACATAGTCTGCATGACCTGGACAATCAACGTGAGCATAATGTCGAACAGAAGTATTGTATTCTACATGAGAAGTATTTATAGTAATTCCTCTTGCTTTTTCTTCTGGAGCATTGTCAATTTGTTCGAATTCTCTAGCATCTCCACCAAAATTTTTAGCTAGTACATGAGTTATGGCTGATGTCAATGTTGTTTTTCCATGATCTACATGACCTATTGTTCCAACATTAACATGAGGCTTATTTCTTTGAAATTTTTCTTTAGACATTAATTATCCTTTAACAAGAAGGTGTTATTATTTATAGTAACACAAATTTAAATTTTTATTTTGAAGAATAAATTAAAATTTTGCTGATAGGCAGATTCGAACTGCCGACCTCATCCTTACCAAGGATGAACTCTACCATCTGAGCTATATCAGCTTTAGCGGGCAATGGGAATCGAACCCATCTCATTAGCTTGGAAGGCTAATATAATAAACCGATATACTATGCCCGCATAAATTTTGTATTATAAAACACTTGTACTGAAGAAGTAAAACTGAATGTCGGTAAGAGGAATTGAACCTCTAACCTACTGATTACAAATCAGTTGCTCTACCTGTTAAGCTATACCGACTTACTATTTTGTTTATAATAAATATAACAAAAAAAAATCGCAATACAAGATAATTTTAATTAAAAAATTATTTTATATTTTTAAAAGTTATTTGTATTTAAAAATTATTTTAAAAAATTAAAAATACATGGAGCATAATGCAAGATAAACTTTTACAATTTTTTTCTTATTTTCAAAATGTTTCTAATAAAAAAAAATTTTTTGAATTACAAAACGTACATAAAAAAAAACTTTCTAAAAAAGAAATTTTATTTTTAAAAAATATTAATAATCAATTGTCGATTCAAGAAGTTATTAATATCTATTTGCCTTTATCAAATTTACTAAATTTTTATATTAATTTTAACTATTTGCAGAAAAAATATTTTAATAAAATTTTTAAAGGAATTTATAAATTTTCTCCATATATTATAGGAATTTGCGGAAGCATTGCTGTAGGAAAAAGTACTACAGCAAAAATTTTAAAAATACTTCTAAAAAGAAAAATTAAAAATTATAGAGTAGAAATAATTACTACTGATAATTTTTTATACTCGAATGAATTCCTAAAAAAAAAAAAATTAATGAAGAAGAAAGGATTTCCTGAGACGTATAAAATAAAAGAACTAGTCAATTGCATACTAAAACTTAAATCTGGATTTCCTTATATAGATACACCATTCTATTCTAAAATGCAGTATGATATTGTTCCAAATAAAAAAATTATAATACAAAAACCTAATGTACTAATTTTAGAAGGAATTAATATACTCTATAAATATAGGTTAAACAATAGAATAAATAAAATTTCTTTATCAGACTTGATAGATTTTTCAATTTATATAGATGCTCCAGAAAAATTTTTAAAAAACTGGTATATCAATAGATTTATAAAAATTTGCAAAAACTCCTTTTACAATGCTGCATCTTATTTTCATAAGTATTCTTTTCTTTCTAAAAGAGAAATAAGACAAATTGCTTCTTCAATTTGGAATCAAACTAACAGAAAAAACTTACGAATCAATATACTTCCTAACAAAGAAAATGCCAGTTTAATCCTTAAAAAAAAATCTGATCATAATATAGAAAATATGAGAATTAAGAACAGATGAAACGTCCCCTAGGGGATTTGAACCCCTGTTGCCGCCGTGAAAGGGCGATGTCCTAGTCCTCTAGACGAAGGGGACTAATTAAATTTGAGAAATTCTAATATTTATTGCTTAGACAGTCAAATAATTTTTATCGTTTAAATTTCTATTTTTTTAATTCGAAAAAAATTGTACTGTTCTAAATTTTTTTTAAAAATTTTAAAATTATTAATGCTTTTAGAATACAAAAGATAATTATTAATTGTTCTTTTCTGACTATTTTTACTACCAATAAAATAAGAAGGTATTTTTTTTATAGTAGACTCCACAGAGTCTACTAGATATATTTTTTTTGAAAAAAAACTTAAAATTTCTTTTTTTAAAATATAAAAATGCGTGCATCCTAAAATAATTGTATCTAGATTTTTTTTTCCTAAAATTGGTTTTAGAATATTAAAAATAGATTTTTTACATACTTTTTTTCCTATGAATTTCTTTTCTGACAGTACAGTCATATTATTTGCGTCTAGAACTAAAAATTTAAATATACCAGAATATTTTCTAATTTTATTTTTTACGTATCTAGAAGAATTAGTCACTTTTGTTGACAAAAGTCCTATTATTCTATTTTTAGAAAGTTTAAATGCTTTTTGAAAGTCAGGAGTTGTTCTTACAGTAGGACAAAAAAAATAATTCTGTATTTTAAAATATGCTAATGTGCTAATTGTATTGCATGCTAATATTACTAGTCTAATTTTGTATAAAGTATTTATTTTTTGAGATATTTTTTTTATTCTTTTTAGTAAAAATTTTTCTTTTTTTTCTCCATAAGGAAAACCTTGATTATCCAAAAAATATATATAAGATTCATTTGGAATGATTTTTCTGACTTTTTTGTATATTGATAGACCTCCAATTCCAGAATCTATTATAAAAATCATATTTACAAGTTTTCTATTTTAAATTTTAATAGTGTTGCGAAATTGTTTTTTAAATCTACTAATTCTACTACCTTTTCCTATTGATCTTTGTTTTCCTGTATAAAAAGGATGACATTTATTACATATTTCTATAGAAAAATTTTTTTTTATAGTAGTTACTATACTAATAACATTATTACAAGAAGAACAAATTGCTTGAACAGAAAAAATTTTAGGATGAATATTTTTTTTCATATTCTAAAGTTTAAATTATTATTTTAAAAATTTTAAAATTTGTTTAAATTAAATGAAGAGAAAAATTCTTTTTCAATAGATTTTTTTATTTTTTTAAATATGATATCATATTTTAAAAAAATAGGAACTTTGAAATCATTTCTATTATATAAATTTAATATCTTAGAACTACTTATGAATCTTAAGTTTGAATAATATTCTCTATAATCTCTATTTTAATTTTGTAAAATGTTAATTATCTATCTTAAAAATTTTAGGATATCAAAGTGACGACAATTTTAAGTGTTAGAAGAAACGGAAAAGTTGTAATAGGAGGAGATGGACAAGCTACTTTAGGTAATACTATAATAAAAAAAAATGTTAAAAAAGTTCTTCGCTTATATCACGAAAAAGTAATTGCTGGATTTGCTGGAGGTACAGCAGATGCTTTTACTCTATTTGAACTTTTCGAAAAAAAATTAGAGATTCATCAAGGACATTTAGTAAAATCTGCTGTTGAACTAGCAAAGGATTGGAGAAACAATAGAATCTTAAGAAGATTAGAAGCATTTTTAGCTGTTGCGGATAAAAATGCATCTCTAATAATAAGCGGAAGTGGAGATGTCATACAACCCGAAAATGATTTAATTGCAATTGGTTCTGGTGGCGCATATGCACAATCTGCAGCAATCGCACTTTTAAAAAATACGAATCTAAGTGCTAGAGAAATTACTGAAAAATCTCTTCTTATTGCTGGAGATATTTGTATTTATACAAACCATTTTTGTACTATTGAAGAACTACAATGTAAAGTATAGGAAAATAAAATGTCAAATATGACTCCTCGTGAAATTGTAAATGAACTTGATGCGTATATAATAGGTCAGTATCATGCAAAAAGAGCTGTAGCAATTGCTTTAAGAAATCGTTGGAGAAGAATGCAGTTAGATGAAGAACTTCGTCATGAAGTTACTCCAAAAAATATTTTAATGATTGGTCCAACAGGAGTTGGTAAAACAGAAATTGCAAAAAGACTAGCAAAATTAGCGAATGCTCCTTTTATTAAAGTAGAAGCAACTAAGTTTACAGAAGTTGGATATGTTGGAAAAGAAGTTGATTCTATAATTAGAGATTTAACCGATACTTCCGTAAAAATGATGCGTTTACAATCTATGAAAGAGAATAGATATAGAGCAAAAAAATTAGCTGAAGAAAGGATATTAGATGTTTTAGTTCCTTTTACAAAAGAAAACTGGAATTCTGAAGAAGAAAAAAATTCTCTAAATATAGCAAGAAAAAAATTTAAAGAAAAATTGTATTCTGGAGAATTAAATGAAAAAGAAATAGAAATTAATCTTTCTGCTGCTCCAATGGGTATAGAGATCATGGCTCCTCCTGGAATGGAGGAAATGACAAACCAACTTCAATCGATGTTTAAAAATTTAGCTGGACAAAAACAAAAAACTAGAAAGGTCAAAATTAAGGAAGCTATGAAACTTTTAATAGAAGAAGAAGCAGCAAAATTAGTGAATCCAGAAGAACTAAAAGAAAAAGCAATTGAAGCTGTAGAACAAAATGGAATTGTTTTTATAGATGAAATTGATAAAATTTGTCGTAGAGGAGAAACAACAGGAATAGATGTATCAAGAGAAGGAGTACAAAGAGATCTTCTTCCTTTAGTTGAAGGATGTACTATCTCGACTAAGCATGGTATGGTAAAAACTGATCATATTTTATTTATTGCTTCTGGAGCATTCCAAATATCTAGTCCTTCAGATTTAATACCAGAACTGCAAGGAAGACTTCCTATAAGAGTTGAACTAAAAGCACTTACTACAGAAGATTTTGAAAGAATTTTGACAGAACCTAGTGCTTGTTTAACAGATCAGTACATAGCTTTAATGTCTACAGAAGGAGTAAAATTGCAGTTTACTAAAGATGGAATCAAAAAAATAGCAGAAGCTGCTTGGCAAGTAAATGAAAGTACAGAAAATATAGGAGCTAGAAGACTGCATACTGTGCTAGAAAGACTAATGGAAAATGTTTCGTACGATGCAAGTGAATGGAATGGAAAAACGGTGCTTATAGATTCTAAGTATGTAAAACATCATTTAGATGATTTAGTATTTAATGAAGACCTAAGTAGATTTATTTTATAAAATTTAGAAAAAGAGGATAAACATGGAATGGGTTAAAGGAACTGTAGTAGATGTTAAACATTGGACAGATTCTTTATTTAGTATCATCGTTCATGCACCAATTGATCCTTTTATAGCAGGACAATTTGCAAAAATCTCTTTAGAATTAGAAGGAAAAAAAGTGCAAAGAGCTTATTCTTATGTAAACTCTCCAAAAAATAAAAACTTAGAGTTCTATTTAGTGACTGCTAAAAATGGTAAACTAAGTCAAAAATTGTATTCTTTAAAAAAATACGATAGTTTGATGATTTCTAAAAAAGCTTCTGGATCTTTTACTTTAGAGAGAATTCCAAAATTTAAAAATTTATGGATGATTTCTACAGGAACTGCAATAGGACCTTATTTATCGATTTTAGAAACAGAAATAGGTTTAGAAAAATTTGATAATATATTTTTAGTTCATGCTGTAAGATTTTTTAAAGATTTTAGTTATTTAGAAAAAATAGAAAAATTTAAAAAAAGATACGGGGAAAAACTTTTCTTTCAACCTATTGTAAGTAGAGAAAAAGTTCAGAATTGTTTACGAGGAAGAATACCAGATTTAATAAAAAAAGAAGTTCTACAGAAAATTACAAATTCTAAGATTCATTATAAAAATACTCATGTAATGCTTTGTGGTAACCCAAATATGGTCAAAGAAACAGAAAAATTATTAAAAAATTCTTTTAGAATGAAAAAAAATTTTTTTAAAAATCCTGGTAATATCACAACAGAAAGGTATTGGTAAAATAACTCTAATTTTCTAAAATTTATGAAAAAAATAATAATAGGTAATTGGAAATTAAATGGAAATACAGAAAAAATTACTATTCTAATTAAAAAAATAAAAAAAAATATTCTATTAGAAAAAAATACTATAATTTTTTCTCCTCCAACAATATACATAGATTTAGTAAAAAAGTTAATAAGAAATAAGAAATTTTTCATTTGTGCTCAAAACGTAGATAAAAATAATTCTGGTTCTTTTACTGGAGAAACATCTCCAGAAATGCTAGTAGATATGAATGTAAAATACGTATTAATAGGACATTCAGAAAGAAGAATACTGCACAAAGAAAGAAATTCTTTTATATCAGAAAAATTTTTTGCTGCTAAAAAAGCAGGATTAATTCCTGTACTTTGCATAGGAGAAAATTATAAAGAAAGAAAAAAAGGAATTGCAGAAAAAATTTACAAAAAACAAATAGACTGTATTTTAAAAAAATTTGGAGTTTTTTGCTTCAAAAATTCCATTATTGCTTATGAACCAATTTGGGCAATAGGTTCAGGAAAATCAGCTTCTTATAAAGAAATACAAAAAACAGTTAAATTCATAAAAGAATATATTTCTAAATTCGATAAAAAAGTTGCAAAAGAAATAAATATTTTGTACGGGGGTTCAGTAAACTATGAAAAAGTAATTGAGTATTACGATAAAACTGAAATAAATGGAGTGCTTTTAGGAAAAGCATCTTTAGATCCAAAAGAATTTTCTAAAATTTCTATGCTATAATGATAACTATAGCAGTCTTTTAGCGGTTTCAAAAATTCCAAACTTAAAACTTTTTTTCATTTTTTTAATTGCTTTAGATATATCATTATGAACTAACTTATTTTTTTTAATTCCTACACAATGACCTTTATATCCCTTTAGTAAAAGTTCTATAGAATAACATCCCATTCTTGAAGCCAAAATTCTATCATAAGCCACAGGAGCTCCTCCTCTTTGTATATGACCTAGTACTGTAGCTCTAGTTTCTTTCCCTGTTTTTCTTTCTATGTATTTCGCTAAACTATTGGTATCACATATATGTTCTGTAATAGCTATTATTGCATGTCTTTTACCACTAGAAAGTCCAACTTGTACTTTTTCAACTAAATCTTTAGGACTAAATTTTTTTTCTGGTATAACTATGAACTCACATCCTCCCGCTATAGCTGCAGACATAGTTAAATCTCCACAATTTCTTCCCATAACTTCTACTATTGAAATTCTTTGATGAGATGTTGAAGTATCTCTTAGTTTGTCGATAGCTTCCACAATTGTATTCAAAGCTGTAAAATATCCAATTGTGTAATCTGTTCCAGAAACATCATTATCAATAGTGCCAGGAATTCCTATACAAGGAAAATTCATTTCAGTTAATTTTTTAGCTCCAATATACGATCCATCTCCTCCTATTACGACTAAAGCATTTATATTTTTTTTTCTCATATTTTTTATAGCAACGGATCGAATTTTTTCTTTTGAAAATTCGGGAAATCTAGCAGAACCTAAAAATGTTCCTCCTTTATTAATCATATCAGATACACTGTATCTATCTAATCTGATCATTCTATTTTGAAATAATCCTAAATATCCATCGTATATTCCGTACATTTGTAATCCATAAGATATTCCAGATCGCACAACTCCTCTAATAGCTGCATTCATACCTGGAGAATCACCACCGCTAGTTAAAACACCAACTGTTGTTATTTTCATATAATTTAATTTTGTTTTTATTCGTTTTAATTTAATTATTTCTAATTTTTAGATTATACATTAAAGATAATAAAGAATTTTTAGCATTTTTTTTACGAT
This sequence comes from bacterium endosymbiont of Pedicinus badii, assembly GCF_002075085.1. GTDB lineage: Bacteria > Pseudomonadota > Gammaproteobacteria > Enterobacterales > Enterobacteriaceae > PRUG. Next base: position 89,123 of record NZ_LKAS01000002.1, read on the forward strand.
ATAAAATTTTGTATATCTGTTTTACGATAGGCATATTGATATTGTATCTTTTTGATAGTATTAGCACTTCTTTAATATTGTTGTATCCTTCTACTGTTTTTCCTAATATTCTTTTTGATTTTTTTATTGAATTTCCTTTTCCAATTAATATTCCAAAAGATCTATTTCTTGAATGATCTGTAGTACAAGTTAAAACTAAATCTCCTATCCCAGCAACTCCAAAAAAAGTTTTTTTTATCGCACCCATAGCAGTTCCTAAAGCAACCATTTCGGAAAATCCTTGAGTAATTAAAAAAGCTTTAGCATTTGATCCTAATCCAATTCCATCAGAAATTCCTGATCCTATTGCAATTATATTTTTTACTACACCGCATATTTGTACACCGATAAAATCAGAGGTTTTGTACACTAAAAAATATTTTTCAGAACATAATATTTCTTTTAAATCTTCTCTAAATTTTTTATTTTTAGAAGAAACCACTATAGAAGTTGGTAATCCTACAGCCACTTCATGAGCAAAAGTTGGTCCGGAAATAAATGCTAAAGGAATATTCTTTCCCAGAATTTCCTCAGCTACTTCTTGTAAAAGTCTTCCAGTATTTTTTTCCAGACCTTTCGTAGCCCAAACAATTCTAGAATTTTTTTTTAAGAAAGGTTTTATTTCTTGTAAAATTCTTTTAAATTTTTGACTTGGAACAACAATAAGAATATTTTTACTAAAGGAAGCAACCATAGCAAGAGAAATTCCTATTTTTAGATTCTTAGGAAATCGAATATTAGGAAAAAAAAACTTATTTTTTCTTTCTTTTTTTAATTCTCTTAAGTATTTAGCATTTTTACTCCATAAAATAACTTCGTATCCGTTTTTTGAAAGAAATAATGCTAAAGCTGTTCCGTATGCTCCAGTTCCAATAATACTAATTTTTTTCTCTTTTAGCATCTTTATAAAAAATTTATTTTATTTAGTATACAGTTTTTTAAAATCATTTTTTTACGATTGGCAAATTTTCTCTTATCCATCCAGATATTCCTTCTTTTAAAATATATATTTTATCAAATCCTAATTTAAAAAGCTTTTTTGCAGGATAATACGCATAAATTTCTGTTATTCCTACTACAATAATTGGATAATTTTTAAATTTTTTTAAAAAGTTAATATTTTCTATTTTTATATTTTTTGCTTCTATATTTATACTATTAATAATATGACCGGATTTATATTCAGAAGCATTTCTCAGATCCAGAACAACTGCTTTTTTTCTGTTTATTAAATAAATTGCTTCATTTTTAGAAATTTCTTTTGCTTTAGAAAAAAATTTTTGCAATACAGTAAATATTAAAATAGAAAAAGTTATTAACCAAACTATAAGTAAAAAAATATGATCGATAGAAAATTGTATAATTTTTTGCATATTTGTTACCGTTTCGTATATGAGACATTAAATTTAAAAACTAAGATTTTTCAAGTTTTTATAGAAATTTAAATATCTTAATAAAGAGTTTAATTTTAAACAAAATTGAAAAATATTCCTATAAATAATTACATAAATTCTATTTTTAAATATTTATTTATAAAATACTATATAAATAATGAAAGAATTACAAAAATTTTTATATAATATTTTTATTCTTATTTTATAATTTTATCTTGTTATTTTATGAAAGTTTTAATAGTAAAGACTTCTTCTATGGGAGATATACTGCATACTTTTCCAGCTATATCAGATGCTAAAAATAGAATAGATATTTCTTTTGATTGGATAGTAGAGAAAGAATTTATTTCTCTTGTTAAAATGAATTCTTACATAGATAATATTATTCCAATTTCTTTGAGAAATTGGAAAAGGGTTTTTTGTAATTTTAGAGAAATGATAAAATCTTTTCACTCTATTCGAAATTTAAAAAATACTAAGTATGATTTAGTAATAGATGCACAAGGTTTATTAAAAAGCGCAATAATAGCAAAATTTGCTTATGGTAGAAAAATCATTGGTTTTGACAATAACATAATTAAAGAAAAAATGGCTAGCTTTTTTTATGATAAAAAATACTATACTTCAGAAAAACATATAATTAAAAAAATAAAAGATTTATTTTCCTATGGTATAGGATACAAATCAAGAAAAAAAATTGAATACAATTTACAAATTAAAAGGAAAGAAAAAATGGAGTTATTTTTTCTATATGCAACTAGTAGAATAAATAAAAAATGTTCAGAAGATTTTTGGATATCTTTGATAAAATTAGCAAATAAAAAAAAATTTATTGTTAATTTACCTTGTTATGAAAAAAAAGATTACTATTTTGCAAAAAGATGTTTAAAAAATAATCTTTTAGTAAAAATTTTATATAGAAAATCAATTCAAGAAATTTGTCAGAAAATGGCTTCTTCTAAGGGAGTAGTATCAGTTGATACTGGTTTAGGTCATTTAGCATCAGCTATAGATTGTAATAATATTATGCTATATGGACCGACAGATCCTAATACAGTTAATACTTGTGTAAAAAAAAATCAAAAATATTTAGTAGCAAAAAATAGAGATATGAATAATTTCTGTGCAGAATATGTTTGGAAAAATTTTGAAAAAATTTTATATTTTAAGTATTAGTCAAAGAAAAATATGAAAAGAATTCTTATATTTTTTGTACTTTTTGTATACAATTTTTTTATTTATTTAGTACAACCAATAGTATTTTTATATTTTTTTCTAAAAAAAAAATGTAAATACTATGATCGAAAAAAGATCCAAGAAATTTTTTTTCCAAAAAAAAAGAAAATAGTAAAAAATGGAATTTTATTTCATGCAGCTTCTGTAGGAGAAATAAGATCAATATATTTAATAGTAAAATATTTAATTAATAAGTATCCAAAACTTTCAATTACAATAAGTAGTGTTACAGATTCTGGAAAAAAGCAATTTGATATGCTATTTCCAAAAAATAGAGTTTCTTTTCTTTATTTTCCGTATGATGTACTGCATTTAATAAAAAAATTTCTTAGTTTAGTAAAACCAAGTTTAATAATTCTAGTAGAAAAAGAAATTTGGCCAAATTTGATTATGCAAGCAAAAATTAGAAAAATTCCTATAATTATAGTAAACGCTGGAATTTCAGATAAATCTTTTAAAAGATATAAAATATTTAAAATTTTTGCTAAAGAAATACTAGAGAAAATTACTTTTTTTGCAGTACAAAGCAAGTATGATGCAAATAAATTTTTTAATTTAGGTGTAGAGAAAAATAAAATTTTAGAATTTGGAAATATAAAATTTGATACACAAATAGAAAAAAAATTAAAAAAAAAAATTGCAAATTTAAAAAAAATTTTTAGAAATCAAAGAAAAATATGGATTGCATCTAGTACTCATAGAGGAGAAGAAAAATTTTGTCTACAAGCATACCAAAAAATAAAACTATTTTTTCCTAATCTCTTACTTATTATCTTTCCAAGAAATCCTGAAAGATTTTTAGAGGTAGAAAAAATTATTTCTTCGTATAAATTAAATTATATTACTAGAAATAATATTCGGAATATCAATAAAGAAGTTGATGTAATTTTAGGCAATACTATAGGAGAATTAATGTTATTCTATGCTATTTCAAATGTTGCATTTATAGGAGGAAGTATGAAAGATAAGTTTGGTGGTCATAATCCAATTGAAGCTGCAATAAATTCAATTCCAATACTAGTAGGTCCTTTTTATAAAAATTTTCGAGAAATTTATGAAAATATGCATTCAAAAAAAACTATTATAATAGTCAAAGATTTAAATTCTATAGTAAAATCTATTAAAAAACTTTTACAAAACGATACATTAAGAAAAAAAATAGGAGAAAAAGCTAAATTTATAGCAAAAAACAATAAAGGAGCCTCTAAAAAAATTTTTCAAATAATATCTAGGTATTTCGAATGCAAAAAAAAATTATGAATAAAATAGGTATTTATCCAGGAACTTTTGATCCTTTTACTAATGGACATTTATATTTATTAAAAAAATCTTTAAAAATTTTTGATACTGTAATTTTAGCTATATCTAAATATTCAAATAAAAATCTTACTTTTAGTATCTCACAAAGAATAAAATTTGCAAAATTATCTACTACAGGAATAAAAAATATAAGTATTAAGTCTTTCAATGAATTAGTAGTAAATTTTGCTTTAAAAGAAAAATCTAACTTTTTAATTAGAGGAATAAGAGATTCATCAGATTTTGCGTATGAAATGAAAATGCTTAGAACAAATTATTCTATAAATTCAAAAATAGAAACTATCTTTATAACTAATTATTGTAAAAATTTTATTTCTTCAAGTATGCTTAAAGAAATAGCTTTTTATAAAGGAGATATAAAAAAGTACGTTTCAAAAAAAATTATAAAAGAGATTGAAAAAAAGTTTTTAAATTACTAATTTATCTTTTTTTCAAAGTATAAGATCCTTTTTCGTAGTATCGGGTTGAACTTTTTTAAAACTAATTTTTTAGATTTAATGTTTTTAGTAGTTGTATAAAAATGAGTGTTCTCTTCAGACATTAATTTTACTTTTTTTCTTTTTTTTTTAGCCATTTTTTATTTTTTTTTCTTTATTTTTTTCACAAAAAGATCAAATCCTTTTTTATCAATTATACGAATACCTTTCGTAGATACTTTAATTTTAAAAAATCTATTTTTTTCAGAAGACCAAAATTTGCGAACCTGTAAGTTAGGAAAAAATTTTCTTTTTGTAGCGTTCATAGCATGAGATCTTCTATTACCAAATAAGGGTTTTTTTTTAGTAATTATACAAATTTTAGACATTTTAAATAGTAGAATTTTTTTGTAATTATATTACAATATTTTTTTTTTATCAACTAAAATATCTTTAAGAAAAATATTATAGATTTATTACAAGATGAAGATTCTATTCAAAAAAAACATTATATTAGGTATAACTGGAGGAGTTGCTGCTTATAAAACAATAGAAATTATAAAAAAATTAAAAGAAGAAGGTGCTTCTGTTAGAGTTATACTTACAAAATCCGCTAATTTATTTGTTACAAAATGTACACTTAGAGTAGTTTCTGGACTTCCTATTTTAGAAAATTTTGTTAAAGGGAATAGCATTAGTCATATTAAATTAGCTAATTGGGCAGATCTAGTTATTTTAGCTCCTGCAACTGCTAATATAATTGCAAAACTATCTTGTGGTATTGCAGATGATTTATTAACTTTAGTTTGTTTAGCAACTTTATCTAAAATTATTATAGTTCCATCTATGAATCGAAATATGTACGTATCAAAATCTGTTCAATATAACATAAAAAGATTAGAAAGATTTGGAATGAAAATTTTTTATCCAGAAATTGGTAGACAAGCTTGTGGTTGTTTTGGAATAGGAAGAATGATGAATACTCAAAAAATTGTTAATTTAGTAATAAAATATTTCCATAAAAAAAATAATTACAAAAATTTAAATTTTATGATCACAGCTGGACCTACCAGAGAAATGATAGATCCAGTAAGATTTATTAGTAATTTTAGTTCTGGAAAAATGGGATTTTTTTTAGCTGAAGCTGCTTCTTGTATAAGTAAAAATGTTATTTTAATTTCTGGACCTGTAAATTTACCTACTCCTAAAAGAGTCAAAAGAATTAATGTTATTAGTGCCCTTGAAATGCAAAAAGAGGTAATGAAAAGAATAGATAGACAAAATATTTTTATAGGATGTGCAGCAGTATCTGATTATAGAATACAGAAATTTTCTAAAGAAAAGATAAAAAAAAATTCAAACAAAATAAAGATAAATTTTATTAAAAATCCAGATATTATTAAATCTATTGGACACCTAAAAAAAAATAGACCTTATGTAGTTGGATTTGCTGCAGAAACTTGCAATATAGAAAAAAATGCAATAAAAAAAATAAAAGAAAAAAAACTAGATTTAATTTGTGCAAATAATGTTACCAACTTTAGTAAAAATTTTAGTTGCAATAAAAATGCTCTTTCTTTAATTTGGAAAAATAAAAAAAAAAATTTTCCTTATCAAAAAAAGAGTGTATTAGCGAAAAAACTAATTAAAGAAATTATAAAAAACTATGAAAAAAAAAATAGAAATTCGAATAGTTAATAAATCTTTTTCCGAAGAATATATACCAAAATATGCTACTTACGGATCATCTGGTTTAGATTTATATGCTTGTATTAAAAGAAAAATAAATTTAAAAGCAAATTCTAGTTTATTAATTCCTACAGGAATTGCGATTAATATTAAAGATCGAAATATTTCTGGAATGATTCTACCTAGATCTGGAATAGGACACCATAGAGGAATTATATTAGGAAATTCTGTTGGACTAATAGATTCTGACTATCAAGGAGAAATTTTTGTTTCTCTATGGAATAGAAGTATGGTAGATTTTCTAATTCTCCCAAAAGATAGAATAGCACAAATTGTTTTTTTTCCAACGATACGCGTAGAATTTGAACTAGTTAAAAATTTTAAAGTAAAAAGCTCAAGAAATACACAAGGATTCGGCCATTCTGGAATAAGAAATTAGCATGCTATACATTATTTCTGCTCCTAGCGGTACAGGAAAATCAACTTTAATCAAGAAACTATTGAAAAGAAAAAACCTTATTAGTATAGGGCAATCTATTTCTTATACTACAAGAAGTATGAGAAAAGGAGAAAAAAATAAAAAAAATTACTACTTTGTTTCTTTAAAAAAGTTTCAAAATATGATAGAAAAAAAAAGATTTTTAGAATATGCAAAAGTTTTTGGAAATTATTACGGAACTGAAAAAAAAAAAATACAAAATATTTGTAGAATTTACAAAAATGTTATTTTAGATATAGATTGGAAAGGAGAAAAACAAATTAGAAAAAGCAATTGGAAAATGAAAAGTATATTTATACTACCTCCTTCTAAAAAAGAATTGATTTTTAGACTAAAAAAAAGAGACCGAGATAAAAAAAAAACAATTATATTTAGAACAAACACCATTTCTAAAGAGATAAAAAACTATTTATTGTACGACTATTTTATTGTTAACGATGATTTAGATAAAACAGTACAAAAAATAGAAAGTATAATAGTTGCAGAAAATTTAAAAATGAAAAGAAATAGAAAATTTTGCATTAGTTTGATAGAAAAAATTTTTTCAGAAAAAATTTTTAAGATTTAAAATTTTTTCTGCACTTTTAATATTTTTTAAAATTTCTTTTTTATTTAAAAAAAAGTTTTTTAAATTTACTTTTAAATCTAAATTGGTTCTAATTTTAGCTAATTTATAGGATAAGAAAGCAGTTTTTTTGTATTCTTTAAGTATTAAAAATATTTTTTTAAGATCTACTATTTTATTTTTTTCTAAATTTTTTATTTTATAATAAATTTTTTTTAAATTTCCTATTCTTGAAAGTAATTTAACAGCAGTAACCTTTCCTATTCCTGGAACTCCAGGAATATTATCTGCTCTGTCTCCAACCAAAGCAATATAATCTACAAATAAATTTGGATGTATGCCAAATTTTTGTAATACTTCCTCAATTCCTAATATTTCGTCTAAATTACGATTTGTAATGAAAATATTCTTAGATATTAATTGAATAAAATCTTTATCATTAGTACATATAAGTATTTTCCATTTTTCCTTTTCTGCTTTTTTTGCTATTGTTCCAATAACATCATCTGCTTCTACTCCTTTTTTTATAATTATTGGTATTCCAAAATTTTTTATAGTATTTAAAATAGGATAAATTTGCGTTTTTAAATTTTCTGGCATAGGATTTCTATTTCTTTTGTACTGTTTGAATAAATTATGACGAAAATTTTTTCCTCTTGCATCAAAAATAATAGAAGCATACTTTACATAATCTTGACTAAAAATTTTTTTCATCATTTTTGTCATTCCATACTGTGCTCCTATGAATTGTCCTTCTTTGTCTTTTAAATTTGGAAACGCATAATAAGCTCTATAAAGATAAGAAAATCCATCAATTAAAACTAATTTTTTTTGTTTCATAAATTAATTTTTGGATAAAAGAAATTTTATTAAATTAGATAGTTGATAAATGTATTTATTTTTTGTACTAAATTCTATTTCTTCCATATTAATAATGTACTTACCCAATACTAAAATTGAAGGTATAGTTCTAATTTGTAAAACTTCAAAAATTTTTTCTTGATTTTCTAATTTTTTTTTTATTTTTTTACTATTTCGAATTGCTTCAAAAGTTTTTCCTTTAATTCCTACTTGCAAAAAAATTTTTTTTATTTTTTTAGAAAAGTTTTTTTTATTAGAAAATTCTAAAAAAAAAAGTTTGTCAAATATTTTTTTTTCTATATTCAATTCATTAGCTATAATCCAAGCTTTTGTTAGCTCTTTCTCTTTATACTGGTTATTAAAAATAATATGGTACTTTTTAATTTTTATAGTATCTGGTAGTTTTTTTTCCAATTCAGAAGAAACTTTGTATTCTTTATTAAATTGGTAACAGTGTTCACAATAAAAGGAAAAAAATTCTATTATTTTTTCTTTAACTAAAATTGGTTTTTTTACACTAAAATAGTGTTTATTTTCTATAAAATCTGAACTTTGACATCTATAGAAAAAAAAAGTATTTATTAGTAGAATAGAGACTATATATAGCTTATTTCTAAAAAATTTTTGCATAAAAATATCCTTTATGTAGGAACTAAATAGGTTTCTTGAAAAGAAAAATCTTATGTACTATATTATTAAATAATTTTAAATTCTTCTACAGAATTTTGTATTATTGTATGATGCATAAAGATTTTCAAATTATTGTTATAGGAGGAGGTCATGCTGGTACAGAAGCAGCTATTTCAGCTTCAAATATAGGATGTAATGTACTCTTAATAACTAATAGTATTAAAACTATAGGAGAAATGTCTTGCAATCCATCTATTGGAGGAATCGGTAAAGGACAATTAGTAAAAGAAATAGATGCATTAGGAGGAATAATGGGACTAGCTGCAGATTACTCAGGAATTCAATTTAAAAAATTAAATTTGAGTAAAGGATATGCAGTTCATTCTACAAGAGTTCAGTCAGATAGGAAATTTTATAAAAAATTTATTATAAATTTTTTAAAAAAGCAAAAAAATATTAGGATTTTAGAATCAGAAGTAGTAGATATTATAATAAAAAAAAACCAAGCATATGGGGTTGAAACCAAAAAAGGGGAAAAAATTTTTTCTGATTGCGTAATTCTTACTACAGGAACATTTCTGAATGGAGCAATTTATATTGGAACTAAAAAGTTTTACGGGGGGAGAAAAAATGATTTTTCATCTCGTGTTCTTGCAAATAACTTAAAGAAAAGAAATATATTTAGTATAAAAAGATTAAAAACGGGTACTCCTCCTAGAATACTTGCAAAAAGTATTAATTTCAATTGTTTGGAAAAACAAGATGGAGACTTTCCCATACCGAAATTTTCTTTTTTAAAAAATAAAAAAAAATTTTTACCTCAAGTTTCCTGTTTTATAACAAAAACAAATTTATATACGCACAAAATCATTCGAGAAAATTTAAAAAAAAGTTCTATGTATTCTGGAATAATTCAAGGAATTGGTCCAAGATACTGTCCATCTCTAGAAGATAAAATTGTTAAATTTTCAGAAAGAGAATCACATCAAATTTTTTTAGAACCAGAAGGAATAAATAGCGAAATAATATATCCAAATGGAATTTCTAATAGTATGCCTATAGAAATACAAAAAAAAATAGTAAAATCTATTTATGGATTGGAAAAATCTATAATATGTCAACCTGGTTATGCAGTAGAATATGATTTTTTTGATCCTAAAGACTTGTACCTCACTTTGGAAAGCAAAAAAATATCAAATCTATTTTTTGCAGGACAAATAAACGGCACCACTGGATATGAAGAAGCTGCTGCACAAGGAATAGTGTCTGGAATAAATGCAGCTAAATTATCTTTAAATCAAGAAATGTGGATTCCAACAAGAGAAAGTTCCTATATTGGAGTTTTAGTAAATGATTTATGCACTTTAGGAACAAATGAGCCTTATAGAATGTTTACTTCTAGATCTGAATTTCGTTTATATTTAAGAGAAGATAACGCCGATTTTCGTTTGACAGAAATAGGAAAAAAAATAGGAACTGTTAAAGAGAATAGATGGAAACAATTTTGTAAAAAAAAAGAAATTTTTGAAAAAGAAAAAAATAGACTAAAAAATATTTGGATAGGTCCAAATAAAAAAAATATCAAAGAAATAGAAAAAAAGCTTTCTTTTTTAGTAAAAAAAGAAGTAAATGGAATACAATTACTAAAAAGAAAAGAATTAGACTACGAAAAATTAACAAAAATTAAAAATTTTTCTCCTTCCATTAAAAATAAGGAAATTTATAAACAAATTGAGATAGAGTCAAAATACGAAGGTTATATTAAAAAAAATAGAAATTATACTAGAAATATATTTCAGTATGATAGATTTCTTTTTCCTAAAAAAATAGATTTTTTAAAAATTTCTGGTCTCTCAAAAGAAGCTGTAGAGAAGTTTATAAAATACAAACCAAATTCTATAGGGCAAGCTTCTAGAATTTCTGGTATAACACCAGCAACTATTACAACTTTGATTATTTGGATGAAAAAAAATAATTTTATAAAATCTCGATAATTCTCTTTTTTATGAGATTACTTAAGGATGTTGATTATAAAAATGAAAAAATTAAACATAGTTATTTTATGTGCTGGAGAAAGTAAAAGAATGGTTTCAAAAATTCCGAAAATATTTCATAAAATTTCCGGAAAAATGATTGTAGAAAGAGTTTTAAATACAGCAGAAAAAATTGAAAACAGTAGAATATTTATAGTCTATAGTAAGAAAGTTGAAAAATTAAAAAAAATCTTTTTTAAAAAAAAAATTTTTTGGATTGTTCAAGAACAATCTTTGGGAACTGCTCATGCAATTAAAGTAGCACTTCCTTTTTTAAAAGAATCAGAAGAAATATTGGTACTCTATTCTGATGTTCCTTTAGTTTCTTATGAAACTATAAAAAAAGTAATTAAATTAAGAAAAAAATGCTCAATTTCCTTATTAACAGCAAAAGTGAAATATCCAAAAGGGTATGGAAGAATTATTAGAAAAAAAAGAAAAATTTATAGAATTATTGAAGAAAATGAAATAAAATCCAAAAAAGTAGAAAATATTAAAGAAATATATACTGGAATTTTCTCATGTAGCGTAAAGAATTTAAAAAGATGGATAGGAAAAATTAGATTTTCTTCTAAAAAAGAGAACTATTTAACTAAAATTATATCTATTGCTAATAAAGAAAATAGAAGCATTCTTTCTATTTTCCCTAAAAAAGAAAGAGAAGTATATGGGGTAAATACTAAATTGCATTTAATAGAAATAGAGAATATTTTACAAAAAGAAAAGATTAAAAAATTGATTATTCATGGATTATTTATCGCTAATCCAGATAAATTTGCAATATTTGGAAGTATAAAATATGGTCTAGATGTGTATATTGGAATAAATGTTATACTAAAAGGAAAAATACTACTTGGAAACAATGTTAGAATAGAGGAAAATTGTATTCTGAAAAATGTAAAAATAGGAGACAATACTAAGATTTATTCCAATTGTATTATAAAAAATTCTCATATAGAAAAAAATTGTCATATTGGACCTTTTGCGAGAATTAGAAACAAAAATATTATTAAAGAAAATTCTAAAGTAGGTAATTTTGTAGAAATGAAAAATACTTTTTTAGGAAAAGGAAGCAAAGTTAAGCATTTTAGCTATTTAGGGGATGCTAAAATAGGAAAAAAAGTTAATATTGGAGCAGGAGTTGTTACTTGTAATTATAATGGATATAAAAAACAAAAAACAATTATAGAAGACAAAGCTTTTATAGGATCAAGTAGTCAAATCATTGCTCCTATTAAAATAGGAAGAGGTGCTTTTATAGGTGCTGGCACAGTAGTTACCAAAGATGTTAAAAACACAGATATCGTAATTAGTAGAGTAAAACAGTTTTCTATAAAAAAAAATAAATTTTAAATTTATGTGTGGAATATTTGGAATAATTTCAAAAAATGATGTAATACAGAAATTACTAAGAGGACTATTTTTTCTTAAGTATAGAGGATACGACTCTTCTGGAATAGCATATATCGATAAAAATAATCGTATAAAAAGATTTCGAACCGTAGGAACAGTAGAAAAATTAGTAAAAAAAATTAAAGATTATAAAATACATGGAAAAATTGGTATCGCTCATACAAGATGGGCAACTCATGGAATACCAAATTTAAATAATGCGCATCCTCATATATCCGATCATATTGCATTGGTTCATAATGGAATTATTGAAAATAATGATTTTTTGAAAAAAAAAGTAAAAAATTTAGGATACAAATTTCAAAGTGATACAGATAGTGAAACAATAGCTCATTTGCTTCACTGGTTTGTAAAAAATAATTCAAAAAATCAAACCTCTGTAAAATCTATTAAGAACACTCTTCAAGAAATTACTGGATCATATGCTTTAGCTATAATAGATTCTTATAATCCAAATGCAATATTTTTAGTACGATTTAAAAGTCCTCTTATTGTAGGAATAGGTAAGGAGGAAAATTTTCTATCTTCTGATATTTTTGCAATTTTACCATTTACTAAAAAAATTATTGTTTTAGAAGAAGGAGACATAGCAAAAATAACAGAAAAAAAAATAGATATTTGGGATAAAAGTGGAAAAAAAATATTTAGAAATTTTAAAGTATTTAAAAATAAAATTAGAAATTTTACTCAAGTTTCTAAAGGACACTACATGATTCAAGAAATACTAGAACAACCTAAAATTTTGGAAAAAATAACAAAAAAATTTTTTGTAAAAAAAGGAATTATTATAGAAAATTTGAAATGCAGAAAAGCAAAAGATTTACTTTCCAAAGTAGAAAGTATAAAAGTAGTAGCTTGCGGAAGTTCTTATCATGCTTCTTTAGTATTTAAATATTGGGTGGAAGAAATATGCAGAATTTCTTGTTCAGTAGAAATTGCTTCAGAATTTAGATACAGAAAATTTGTTGTAAAAAATAATACTTTATTTGTTACAGTTTCACAATCTGGAGAAACAGCAGATATATTAGAAAGTTTAAATTTAATAAAAAAGTTTAAGTATTTAGCTTCTTTAAGCGTATGTAATTCTGAATACTCTTCTGCTTCTAGAAATTCTGATTTTTCTATCATTATTCCTTCTGGATTAGAAATCAGTGTAGCGTCTACTAAATCCTTTACTTCTCAAATGACCTGTTTATTAATTTTCTGTCTTTATATAGGTAGAATTCAAAATAAAATAAAAGAAAAAAAAATTGCTAAAATTCTTCAATCTATTAAAAAAATTCCAGAAATAATTAAAAAAATATTTTCTATAAGAAAAAAAATAAAAAGTATCTCTAAAAAATTAAATTTGTACAAAAATTTGATTGTTTTAGGAAAAGGTAAACTATACCCAATCGCTATGGAATGTGCATTAAAATTTAAAGAGATAACTTATATTCATGCAGAAGCGTATACTTCAGGAGAATTAAAACATGGTTCTTTAGCTTTAATAGACCAAAGTATGCCAGTTTTAGTGCTAATAAGTAAAAATTCTTTTACAAAAAAAGTTATTAATAATGTAGAAGAAATTATTTGTCGTAACGGACTTGTCTATATTTTTTGCGATGAAGACGTATCTTTGCATTTTAAACATAAGAAAATTTCTAATATTTTGACTATTCCTAAAATAGAAGATACTATTTCTCCTATCTTACAGACCATTATGGTACAAATTTTATCTTACTATTCTGCTTTATTTAAAGGAAACAATATAGATCAACCAAGAAATTTAGCTAAATCGGTTACTGTAGAATAAGTTGTTAATTATTTTCCTACGCAAAATTTTGAAAAAATTTCTTTCATTATTTCTTCTTTTCTTTTTTTTCCTTGTATTTCTAGTATTTTTCTTTCAGAAATTCTAATTTCTTCTGCTAAAATATCTAAACAATTTTTATTTTCTAAAAAAATTTTTTTGCATTCTAATATATGAAAATAGGATTCTTTTAAAAGATGAATATGTCTTTCTCTTATAAAGAAAGACTCTTTTTTAAATATTTTATTTTTCTTTTTTATAACAATTTTTTCTATTCTTTTTTTAAGAAAATCTAGTCCTTTTTCAAGTTTTGCAGATACTGTAATTATTTTATATCCTCTAATAATTTTTTCTTGTTCTTTTTCTCCAGAAAGATCAGATTTATTTCTTACAATAGTGATAGATTTTTTTTTTATACGATTAATTATTTCTTTAGGTATACAATTTTCAAATTTATATTTTCTAGCATCTAATACTAAAATTGCATGAAAAGATTTTAAGACTGCTTTTATTGCTATTTTTATGCCTAATTTTTCAATTCGATTTTTAGATTTTCTTATTCCTGCTGTATCAGAAATAGTTATAGGTATTCCTTTTATATAAATTCTATTTGAAATAATATCTCTTGTAGTACCCGGAGTACTAGTAACAATGGAAGATTTTTTTTCTACTATTTTATTAAATAAAGTAGATTTTCCAACGTTTGGAGGTCCGAAAACTACTATATTTTTATTTTTATAAAGAGAAAAATTTTTTTTGTTTTTTTCTATAAAATTTTTTAAAATATATTCTACCTTATTAATTTTTTCTAATAATTTTTGATAGTATAGTTCATCAATTTCTCCCTCTATAAAATCGATTCTAGATTCTATGAAGATCCTAATATCTTTAATTTTTTTTTCTATTCTATTTATATGTAATAAAAAATTTCCTTTTAACGATGAATATATAGAGTATGCAAAATACGAATTTTCTGCATAAATCAGTTCAGATACTAATTCTGCTTGTGGTACACTCATTTTTCCATTTAGTACAGATCTCTCAGAAAATTCTCCTGGATTTGCAATCCTTGTGTTTTTAAAAGATATAATATAATTTAGTATTTCTTGCAAAATAACTGGATTTCCATGACCTTGCAATTCTAAAATATCTTCTCCTGTATAGGAATGAGGAGAAGAAAAAAATATTGCGATTCCTGTATCAATTGGAATATTTTTAATATAAAAAGGTAAAACTTCTGCTTTTCTTATTTCAGGAACTTTTCTAAGAATTTTTTTTGAAATTTTTCTTGTTAATTTTCCTGATATTCTAATTATTCCTATTCCACTAATTCCATTAGCTGTAGAAATTGCTGCAATAGTATCATGAAACATAGTTATTTTTATTTATTTATTTTTATTCTTATTTAGTACTCTGTATATAGCTTTTTGCTGTAGTATAGTAACCAAATTACTTACTATATAATACAAAACTAAACCAGAAGGAAACCAAAGAAAGAAAACTGTAAACACTATAGGTATCATATTTGCAATATTTTTTTGTATTGGATCTATACTTTTTTCTTCTTTATAAGAAGAAGAAATTTTTTGAACTAGAAACATAGTACATCCCATGATAATTGGAAGAATATAGTACGGATCTTTTGAAGAAAGATCTAAAATCCAAAAAATAAATTTAGAATGCCTTAATTCTATTGATCCAGATAACATATAGTATAAAGATAAAAATATAGGCATTTGCACTAATATTGGGAAACATCCTCCTAAAGGATTAACTTTTTCTTTTCTATACAAATTCATTATTTGTTCACTCTGTTTTTGTCTATTATCAGGAAATTTTTCTTTTATTTCTAATAATTTTGGTTGTAGCATTTTTATTTTTGCCATCGATATATATTGTGATTTTGTTAAAGGATACATAAGACCTCTTACTATCAGAGTAATCAATATTATAGAAAATCCCCAATTTTTTATATAACTATGTATAAATTTGAGTAATTTAAATAACGGATTACAAATAAACCAAAGCCATCCATAATCTATAGTTAAATCTAAATTCGGAGCTACTTTGGAGAGCTCTTCTTGTACTTCTGGACCTATCCATAAGTTTGTAGAAAACTTTTTGAAAGTATTTTTTTTTATTTCTATTGGATACGTTTTAGATCCTATAATGGAAAATTTACCAAAATTTTTCGTATAAAATATTTTTTCTTCTGGGTATTTAGGTATCCAAGCAGTTAAAAAATACTTTTGTATTACAGAAATCCATCCAGAAAAAGTCTGTACATATAAATTTTGTTTTTTTGCTTCTTTAAAATCATACTTTCTATATCTATTCCCGTCAGAAGAATACGCAAAACCTTTATAAGATTGTAAAAAAAAACTAGAATTTGTGGTTTTTTGAGTTGGATAGGTAGTTTGATGAATTTCATTATATAATTGTACCGTCACATCTTTATCACTGAAATTAAAAATTTCATGAGAAATATTGATTAAAAATTTTCCTTCTAAATATGTGAATATTTTTTTTTCTAGAACACCTGACTTACTTTTTCTTACCAATTCAATTTTTTTAATTTTCTTAGAACCTTGTAATAAATCCTCTTGTTTAGTTAAATAAAATCTGTTGTTTTCTCTATCTAAAGGACCATTTGAATCTAAAAAACCGCTTTTTACATAGTATGCATAATTTGAATTTTTTTCTAATAAACAAAATGGTTTTCTCGAGTAAATTGAATCCAAATACGTATTAAGGGTGGCATTCTCAATATTTCCATCAAATAAGTTAATAGAAGTTGATAAAAAATTTGTACTTACAAAAATATACTGTTTTTTCCCATCTTTTTGAACAATTTCATTTTTGTAATCTTCTTTTTTTTCTTCAAATTTTTGCAGATGTTTTTTCTGAGAATTTTCTTCTTTCCATATATTGAATATTATGAAAGAAATTAGTAATAGAGAAATAAAAAGAAAGTTTCTTTGTGAATCCATCTATTTTTTCTCTTTAAAATTAGAATGTTTATTAAATAATGATAGTTTTATGGAATGGCATCTAAAAATTCTTTTGAAAACTAAATAAGTATACTTTGCTAGATTAAATTTATAA
Source organism: bacterium endosymbiont of Pedicinus badii (assembly GCF_002075085.1). Lineage (GTDB taxonomy): Bacteria > Pseudomonadota > Gammaproteobacteria > Enterobacterales > Enterobacteriaceae > PRUG. The sequence continues at coordinate 106,115 of NZ_LKAS01000002.1, forward strand.
ATTTTTTTTATAGCATATTCTGAACAGCTTGGTATGTTTCTACAATTTTTTCCTATAATAGGATTAATAACTTTTTGATAAAAAATCAACAAAAGAAGAAAAAAATTTTTTATTTTATAATTCATATATAGTAGAAATTTTTCCATAGTTTCACCATTTTTTTTTGCAGTATAGAACAATCTTTTACTTTTTTTATTTTTTTATTGTAAAAAATGAGAAAATCCATATTCTTAAGAAAAACTTTATTCTTTCTGAATGTTTCTCTAATAATTCTTTTTATTTTGTTTCTTTGAAAAGAGTAAGAAACGTTTTTTTTTGGTATGTTTATTCCTAATCTAGGATGTGCTAAATAATTTATTTTGAAAAAAATTTTTATTTCTTTACAAAAAAAATATTTTCTATAATAAAAAGAACTAAAGTGTGTTTGATGTTTTAGTAATTTGAATTTTTTAGAGAAACCAAAATTCTTCAATTTTAAAATTATTTAGAAGAAACTGTTAGATGAATTCTATTTTTCATTCTTCTTCTAGCCAATATGATTCTACCATTTTTAGTAGATATTCTAGAACGAAATCCATGCTTTCTATTTTTTTTTAGTACGGAAGGTTGATAAGTTCTTTTCATAAAATATATAAGTTTAGTATATTTTTAGTTTATAATAAAAATTATAAATTTTTTTTATTATAAAAAAAAAGTTTAATAAAGTAAACAATACATTTATTATTTATACAATTTTTATGAGTATAAAGAATTTCTTAATAAAAATTTGGAATCAGTATACTAAAAAACTAAAAAATAAGATTCTTAAAAAAGAATTCGATAGTCTTATTCAACCAATACAAGTCGAATTTAAAAAAAATATTTTTTTTATATATACACCTAATTTTTTTATTTTAAAAAAAATAAAAAATTTGTATGCAAAAAATATTGCACTTTTTTTTAAAAGAAGTATGAAAAAAAAAAATATTTCTTTATTTTTTACAGTGGGAAAAAAAAATTCAGATTTAAAAAAAAAAATTTGGAGAAAAAAAGATCATCTAAAAAATTACTAAAAGAAAAAAAAATTCAGTATGCTAAAAAAATTCAAAAAAAAATAGCTAATATTCATAATATTCGATATTCAGAATTAATTTCTTACGAAGACTCGAAAAGATTAAACTTAATCAGACAAATTTCTATTTTTACAATTAGAAATATAACTATTCTCAATTTAAAAGAAATAGGAAAAATATTTTCTAATAGAAAACATTCTACTATTGTATATTCTTTAAAAAGAATAGAGAAAAAATGTAAAGAAGACGTAAAATTTAAAGAAAAAATTAAAAAAATCGAACAGATAATAACTAAAAATTATGAAAATAGATATTACAAAAAGTGATTTGTTACAACCTTTGAGAAAAGTAGTTAGTATTATTAGTAAAAAATCTGTTATTCCAGAATTAGAAAATCTTTTTATAGAAGTAGAAAATTACGAAATGTACATCAAATCTACTAGCTTAGATATGGAAATTGTTGCAAAAATTTTTTTAAAGAAAAAGTACAAAAAAAAAGTATTTTCTATTCCTGGAAAAAAATTTTTTGATATATTTAGATTTTTATCAGAAAAACAAAAAATTACTATTCGTGTTGAAAAAAAAAAAATTTCTATTTTTTCAAATGGAAGTTCGTATACTTTATCAATTTGTAAAACAAAAAATTTTTCAAATATAGAATTAATTGGAGAAAAAAAAGTATTTTTTATTTCTTGTAAAAAATTAAAAAATCTTATTCAATACACTTATTTTGCTATAGGAAAATCAGATTCTAGATACTACTTAAATGGAATGCTATTTGAAATCAAAAATAAAGAAATCTGTGTAGTTGCAACCGATGGACATAGACTGGCTTATTTTTTAGATACCATAGAAAATACTAATATTAAAGAAAAATTTATAGTTCCTAGAGTTTCAATTATGGAGATATACAAAATAGTAGAAAATAGCGAAAAAATTGTAGAATTTCAAATTTTTAAAAGTAGTATAAAAATGAGTATTGAAAAATTAGTTTTCTCTTTTAAAACTATATCTATGGAATATCCGAAATATCATAGCGTTTTTCCAAAAAATCCAAATAGATTTTTATACATAAATTGTAGTGAATTTAAAAAAGCCTTAAAGAGAGTTCTTATTATATCTTGTGAAAATTTTCAAAATACTAGATTTCTTTTAAAAAAAAATAAATTAGAAATAATTTCTGAAAATTTTAGTACAGAAAGTGCAAAAGAAATCTTAAATGTTAAATATATAGGTTATCCAATAGAAATGGGATTTAATGTCAACTATCTTATAGAAATTATAAATACTATAAAATGCAAAGAAATAAAAATTTCTATTACTAACGAACATTCTAGTATAAAAATACAAAACGAAGAAGAAAAAAATCTTTTGTATCTTTTAATGCCAATATATTTATAATATGATTGCAAATATTCTTGAAATTAAAATTACTTTTAAAAAATAAATATGAAAAATACCTATAATGCTTCAAATATTAAAATTCTGAAAGGACTAGATGCAGTTAAAAAAAGACCTGGAATGTATATAGGAAATACAGAAGATGGCTCTGGATTGCATCATATGGCTTTTGAAGTACTAGATAATTCTATTGATGAATATTTAGCTGGTTTTTGTAAAAAAGTTATAATTGTAATGCATGAAGATAATTCTATATCAGTAGAAGATGATGGAAGGGGGATACCAGTCGATCTTCATCCACAAGAAAAAATATCTTCTGCAGAAGTTATAATGACAATATTGCATGCTGGAGGAAAATTTGATAATAAATCGTATCAAATTTCTGGAGGTTTACACGGAGTAGGAATTTCCGTTGTAAATGCTTTATCAAAAAAATTAGAATTAGTTATAAAAAAAGAAGGTAGAGTATATCTACAAAAATACCATTTTGGCATTCCGAAATTTCCTTTAAAAAAAATTGGAAAAACTGAACAAACAGGAACTTATATACGATTTTGGCCAGATTTAAATATATTCAAAAAAAATGTATATTTTCAAGAAAAAATACTAATCAAAAGATTAAAAGAACTATCATTTTTAAATTCTAAAATAAAAATTTTTTTAGAAAATAAAAAAAATAAAAAAAAGTACTTATTTTATGAAAAAGGAGGAATAAAAGGATTTATAAAATATCTCAATAAAGATAAAAAAATCATACACAATAGAATTTTTTACTTTTCTAAAAAAACGGACAGTATACAAGTTAAATTAGCTTTACAATGGAACAATAGTTTTTTAGAAAATATAATTTGTTTTACAAATAATATACCGCAAAATAGTGGAGGAACACACCTATCAGGATTTCGATCAGCCTTAACTAGAACAATACATACTTATATACAGAAAGAGAAATACAAAAATAAATTTAAAGTTCATCCTATAGCAGAAGATATTAGAGAAGGAGTATCTGCAGTACTTTCTATAAAGTTTGCTAATCCAAAATTTTCTTCTCAAACAAAAGAAAAATTAGTATCTTCAGAAATAAAATCGATAGTAGAATCTATAATAATCGAAAAATTTTTAGAATTTTTATCAGAAAATCCTAGCGATACGAAATCTATACTAAATAAGATTTTTTCTGCTGCACAAGCAAGAATTGCCGCAAAAAAAGCTAGAGAAATAACAAGAAAAAAAATAGGAAATGAAACTGGAAGTCTTCCTGGTAAATTAGCTGATTGTCAAGAAAAAGATCCAAATCTTTCTGAAATATATTTAGTAGAAGGAGATTCTGCTGGAGGATCTGCAAAACAAGGAAGAAATAGAAAAAATCAAGCTATACTTCCTTTAAAAGGAAAAATTTTAAACATTGAAAAAGCTCGTTTTGAAAAAATGTTTTCTTCCTCAGAAATAACTTCACTAATTACAGCATTAGGATGCGGGGTAGCAAAAAAAGAATTTAGTTTAGAAAAACTCAGATACCACAATATAATTATTATGACAGACGCAGACGTAGATGGACTGCATATTCGAACTCTTTTATTGACATTTTTTTATAGAAAACTTCCAAAAATTATACAAAATGGCTATTTATACATTGCTCAACCTCCTCTATATAAGATAAAAATAGGAAAAAAAGAGAAATATATAAAAGATGAGAAATCTATGTATAAATACCAAATTCATCTATTCTGTAAAAATTCTTCTATTCTTAATCATAAAAAAGAAATTTTATTTTCTGAATCAAATTTAGAAAAATTATTTATTGAATACACACTTCTTAAAAAAGAATTAATTAAAAAAATTAAAAACTACACTATTGAAGTACTTTCTACCATTTTATATACTTTTTCATTTTTTAAAGAAAAAATGTTTTTTTGTAAAAAAAGTATGCAAGAATTTTTAGAAGTTTTTTTTAAAAAATTACAAGAACATTCTAATAAGAAAAAAAAATACAAATTACAAATTTTAAAAAAAGAAAGAACAAATGAATTTTTTCTTTTCATAAAAGAAGAAAATTCTGATAAAAAAAGAATTTTTTTATTTGATAAAAACTTTTTTTGTTCTATAGATTTTAAAAAAACTAAAAAATTCTCTGAAATAGTAAGAAATATTTTTCAAAATCAAACATACATTCAAAAAGATAAAAAGATAAAAAAAATTTTATCTATAGATGAAGCAATAAATTGGTTAGAAAAAAATTTAAAATCTAGAATTTTGATACAAAGATATAAAGGATTAGGAGAAATGAATCCAGATCAACTCTGGGAAACTACTATGAATCCAAAAACAAGAAGAATAGTAAAAATTAATATTCAAGACTGCAAAATAGCGGATCACTTATTTGCAACTCTCATGGGTGATTCAGTAGAACCAAGAAGAAAATTTATTGAAGAAAATTGCGAATACGCAAAAAATGTAGATATATAAAAATTTATATAATTTTCTTTTTTCTTAATTCAGATTTTAAATAAGCATAATAAATTGGAGCAGCAACTAATCCTTGTATTCCGAAAGCTGCTTCAAAAATTAGCATAGCTAGTAGTATTTCCCAAGATTTAGCTTGTATTCTATTTCCAACAATTTCAGCATTTAAAAAATACTCTAATTTATGTATTAGTACCAAGTATATTGTCATTATAAATCCAGCAGTAAAAGAAATTGAAATTGCAGATACAATAATTATAAAATTAGAAATTAGATTTCCAATTATCGGAAGTAGTCCAAGTATAAAAGTAATCAAAATTAAAGTTTTTTTAAAAAATAAATTCATTCCAAAAATCGGAAATAAAATTAGTATCATAATAGAAGTTAAAAATGTATTAATTAAAGAAACTTGCAGTTGAGCGAAAATAATATTTCTAAATGCACTAGAAAGAATAGATATTCTTTCACAAATTTTTTTAATAAAGTATGTTTTTTTTTTTTTTGAAGGTTTATTAAGAGATATAATAGATCCGATTACTATACCTATAAATACAGTCATTACTCCATGAAGAAAATTTTTTCCTATTTTTCTAATAATAGAAATATTAGATTTAAGAAAAAAAAATAATTTTTCTTTTAATTCTTCTGTATTATTGGGAAGAAAATACGGAAAATGTTTAGATAAACTATTTTTTAGATTTAGAAATATTTGATTTGCTTCTTTTAAGATATCTATTTCATATTGTTTTTCAGATGTTAAAAAGTGTACTAAACTAAATAATCCTATCGATACAGATCCAAAAATAGAAATCGATATTATAATAATAATAAAGAATTTTGATTTATAATTTCCAAAAAATTTTTCTAGATATGGAGTTAAAGAAAATATTATTTCATACATTATAGATCCTGCTAAAAAACAAGGAAATAAATGTAAAGGAATTAAAAGTAATAAAAAAGTAAAAATTAAAAAATAAGAAAATATTTCTATATTATTTTTGATAGACATAAAATTTCCAAAACTTTAATTTTGTAATTTCAAGTAGCATTTTTTGCTAAGAATTGTTTAACCAATTTTTACATAGTATTTTTATTATTATATTAAAAAAAAATAAGAAATTAAATTTTTATGAATAGACGAAACTGTGATACATTTCAAAAATTAGTGATTTCTTTGCATAAATTTTGGATTTCTAAAGGATATACTTTAATAATTCCTTTTGATATGGAAGTAGGAGCAGGTACATCTCATCCAATTACATATTTCAGTGCTATTAATCCTAATCCAATTCGTGCTGTATATATACAACCTTCTAGAAGGCCTATAGATGGTAGATACGGAAAAAATCCTTATCGATCGCAATTCTATTATCAATTCCAGGTAATTGTCAAACCTTCACCTATAGACATACAAGATCTATATTTAGAATCATTAAAATCAATTGGAATAAAAATATTTAATAACGATATTAAGTTTTTAGAAGATAATTGGGAAAATTTTAGCTTGAGTGCAGTAGGAAAAGGTTGGGAAATACGATTAAATGGAGTAGAAATAACACAATTCACTTATTTTCAAAAAATAGCAAATATTGATTGTAATCCAGTTTTATGTGAAATTACATACGGATTAGAAAGAATAGCTATGCATATACAAAATACAGACAGCATACAAGAAATTGTATGGAACAAAAATAATTTTGAGAATATTAAATACCATGAAATTCATTATAATAAAGAATTTGAACAATCAAAATATAATTTTGAATTTTCTAACGAAAAGTTTTTAAATTATTGTTTATATAATTATATAGATGAGGCAAAAAATCTTATTAAAAATAATAATAAGTTTTTGTATTCTTCTTATGAACAACTTTTAAAAGCTATACATACATTTAATTTAATAGAAGCAAAAAATAAAATATCACAATTTAGAAGAAAAAAAATTATTCTAGAACTACAATCTATATCTAAAAAAATAGCAAAATTATATTTTTCAAGCATAAAAAAAAGAAATTGAGGAAAAGATGAAAAAATTTGTATTTTTACTAGAAATAGGGACAGAAGAAATTCCTTCTAAATCTCTACAAAAAATAGCAAAAAATTTTCTATCGTATTTTAAAAAAAATCTAAAAAAATTTTTTATAAAGTACAAAAGAATTTATTGGTATGCATCTCCTACTAGAATTGCAATAAAAGTATCTTCTATCAATTTCAAAATTGATAAAGTGCAAAAAATTTCTAATTATACAAAGAATAAAAAAGTAATTTTTCATATAGAAAAAAAAAATTTTCTTACTTTAATTACAAAGATTTTTCAAAAAATTATAACTTTTTCTGTACAAAAAATATCTTCTATAGATGGTATGTATTGGTATAATAAAAATTTTAAATTTGTAAGAAGAATAAAAACTGTAACTTGTCTTTTAAATAAAGAATTGCTTTCAATTGAAATTATGGGAATCTCTAGTAACAGAATTATAGCAAAAAATAAATTTTTTGAAAATTCAAATAGTTTGTCTCTTAAAAATGCACAACAGTATCCAAAATTTTTAGAAAAAAACTGCTTTATAATACCAAATTTAGAAAAAAGAAAAAGAATTATAAAACATGAAATAAAAAAAATAGAAAAAATAGTAAAAGGAGTGGTTAGGATAAAAAAAAAATTTTTAGAAGAAATTGCTTCATTGGTCGAATATCCTGTAGCTATTCTAGGTAGATTTGAAAAAAAATTTTTAGCTCTTCCAAACAATATTTTGATACATATTTTACAAAATATACAAAAATATTTTCCTGTGTACGATCAAAAAAAAATTTTGCTGCCTTTTTTTATATTTATTACTAACAAAATTGAAAATCTTAGCAAAATGGTCGTTTTAGATCATGAAAAATTTCTAAACTCTAAATTGAAAGATACAATAGAATTTTTTGAAAAAGATGCTGCAGTACCAATTGTGAAAAATATAAGAAAACTAAAAAATTTAAGTTTTGGAAAAAATTTAGGATCTATGATGGATAAAACTAGAAGAATGTACCATATTGCTAGATATATAGCAAAAAATTTTTTAAAATCTAACTTTTTAAAAAAAATTGGTAGAGCTATTTTACTTTCTAAATGTGATCTAGTAACTAAAATAGTTTTTGAGTATCCGGAATTGCAAGGAATTGCTGGTATGTGCTATGCAAAAATACAAGGAGAAGAAAAAAATATCTATCTTGCTCAAAAAGAACAGTACCACCCTAGATTTTTAAAAGATTCTTTACCAAAAAATAATTTTTGCTGTGTAATAGCCGTATCGGAAAAAGTAGATAATATTGTTGGATGCTTTATAGAAAATGAAATTCCAAATAGTAAAAAAGATCCTTTTTCTTTAAGAAGACTTTCAATTGGTATTATTAATATTTTAATAAATAAAAGAATTTTTTTAAATTTTAAGGAAGTAATAAAAAAATCTATTTTCTTATATAAAAAAAATAGAATTTTTCAGAATACTAATTTGTTCATAAAAGAAGAAAGTCTTATAAAAAAAATTATTTTTTTTATATTCTCTAGATTAAAAGTAATTTTATTAAAAAAAAAATACCAAAAAGAAACTATTAATTCTATTTTCTCTCTAGAAAACTATTGTATTTACGATATTTATTTAAGAATACATGCATTGCAAAAATTTTATACAAAAAGAGACAGAAAATTCTTTTTTATCATTAAAAGAATTTTTAAAATTCTAAAAAATCAAAAAATTTCTGATACAAAAAAAATACAAAACTCTCTATTTGAATCAAAATTTGAAAAAAAACTATTTTTAAAAATTTTAGAAGTTAGTAAATTTACTGAAAAATTGTACAAAGAAAAAAAATACCAAAAAATTCTGTGTAAAATAGAAGAACTATACTTACCTATAGAGAAATTTTTTAAAAATGTTGTAGTTTTTACTAAAGAAAAAGAAATAAAAGAAAATAGAATACTTCTGTTAAACAAAATAAAATTTATTCTTCTAAAATTTGGACATTTTCAATTTTTTCTATAATTACTTATTAAGAGCAAAAATAGTTTGCAAGTATTTTTGCTCTTTTTTATTTATTATTTACTTTCTTTGAAAAGCAAAGAAACCTGATCCCAATTTACTACATTCCAAAAAGCCTTAATATACTTAATTCTTTCATTTCTATATTTTAAATAGTACGCATGTTCCCATAAATCTATTCCCAAAATTGGAGTTCCTGATTTTACTCCTGTAATATTTTCCCCCATTATAGGATTATCTTGATTTTTAGTGGACTCTACAAAAAGAGTACTATCTTTTTTAATTAGCCAGACCCAACCTGATCCGAAATGGGAAATAGATTTTTCTTCAAAAACTTTAATAAATTTTTCTTTGCTCCCAAAATTTTTACAAATCTCTTTTTTTAAAGCTCCTGATAAAACAGTATTTTTTTTTAAAATTTTCCAAAATAAATCGTGATTTAGATGTCCTCCAGAGCTATTTCTAACTTTTTCTCTAATTTCTTTAGGAAAATTTTGCAAATTTTTTATTATTTGTATTAAAGAATAATTAGAAAATTCTTTTTTTTTTTCTAGTAGGTTATTTAGATTATTTATATACGATTGATGATGTTTTGTGTGATGTATTCTCATAGTTTCTTCATCAAAATACGGTTCTAATGAGTTATAACTATAAGGAAGATTTGAAAGATAAAATTTCATTTTTTGTTCCCTAAATAATTTTTTATCAGAAATATAGCAACATTTTACTATTTTAAAAACTAATTTCATACTATTTTTAAAATTAAAAAATACAAAAATCCAGAAAAAATTATAGTAACTGGTAGTGTTAAAATCCAGGCGGTTAGTATATTTCTAACAGTTTTAATTTGTAATCTTTTTCCATCAATCAACATAGAACCTGCTATAGCAGAAGACAGAACGTGAGTAGTAGAAACTGGCATTCCAGTATAACTCGCTATACCTATGGAAATGCTAGTAGTAATCTGAGAAGTGATTCCTTGAAGATTAGTCATTCTACTCTTCCCAATTTTTTCTCCTATAGTTTTTGCTACTCTTTTCCAACTAATCATGGTTCCAAAAGCTAAGGATATAGCTACAGAAAATATAATCCATATTGGAGCATATTCTACATTGACGATGATATTTTTTCGTAAATTATGAAGATGTTTTTTTTCCTTTTTAGAAATGCAAGGCATTTTTTGCACACTTTCTATAGAATTCAGAACAAAATTTAGTAAAATTCTCATATTAATTTTTTCTTTCTTATTTAATACATTATAGTCATTCACATTATTTAAAATAGAAAGAACTCTATTAATTGAAAAATTTACATCACTGATACTAACTTTTTTTTCTTTTTGTTGTACTCTAATTGGTACGCATTTACTTGAATTATTTTTTATTTTTTCTTCGAAACATTTTATTTTTTCTTGATTATTTTGATAAAATCTATACAAATCTGTTAAAGAATGCTTAGTTTTATTAATATCGTATTCTTTAGTATATAGATTGATGGAAAAACTAGAAGGTGCAATTCCTATTAGCATAAGCATTATCAAACCTATTCCTTTTTGTCCATCATTTGCTCCATGGAAAAAACTAATTCCGCAAGCTGAAATAATCAAAGTAGTTTTTGTCCAAAAAGAAAGTTTTTTTTTATTTATATTGTTTTTTTCTACTAAAAAACAATTTTTTTTTTCTTTTTTTCTATCTATTTTGTAAAAATTTTTTATTAAATATACTATAAAACCTGCAAAAACTAGTCCTATTACTGGGGAAAGTATTAAGGAAACTAGTATTTCAGTAAGTTTTTTAGTATTAATAACTTCTATAAATGATCTATTTGATACAAATGCATTTGTTATACCTACTCCTACAATAGATCCTATTAAAGTATGTGAACTAGAAGTAGGAATTCCAAAATACCAGGTAATTAAATTCCAAAAAATTGCTACTAGTAATATAGAAAAAATCATTATCAAGTTATAATTTGATCCTAAATTTAGAACAAATTCTGTAGAAAGTATATGAGTTATTGAATAAGCTACACTTAAATCACTTAATAAAACACCAAAAAAATTGAATACTACAGAGATAATTACAGCTGATCTTGGATGCATAGCTTTCGTATATATAACTGTAGCTACAGAATTAGCAGTATCATGAAAACCATTAATTATTTCATATACTAAAGAAAACAGTAATGCTAGTATTAGCATTATGCTAGTATATACCTCTAGTCCATTTGTAAAAAGATATATCATAATGTTTTGTACTGCACAATATTAATTATTATTATTATCCGAAACATAATTGATATAATCAAATAAAATACTATATTTTTTAGAATTTTTTTTATAGAATACCAAAAACAGTACTTAAACTATGCACTAAAAAATTTGATCTATTTTTAGTATTTAATAGATATCTACTTTATAAATAAGGCTAATAATCGAAATCTTATTTAAAATATTCTTTTATTTTTACAAATAAAAATGGAAAAAATTATGAGTGATTTTCAAATCGTATATAGAATTCAATTCATTAGCAATGGAAAAAACTATCAATTACTTGTTAGAGAATTAGGACAAAGTCCAATGCTAGGATTTATCGAAATAGGAGACTTCATATTTTCAAAGAATAGTAAAATAGTTGTAGATCCGTCGGAAGAAAAAATAAAAAACGAGTTTAAAGGAGTGAGTAAAAGTTATATTCCTTTACAAGCAATTATTAGAATAGATGTAGTAAATAAAGAAAAAAATTCCTGCTCTCCTAAGTTAGGGAATAATGCAAAATTATTTTCATTTTTTTCAAAAACGAAAACATAGTATTTTATTTTATAAAATATAAACAAAATAGTACGTTTCCAGAAACTTTTTTTCTATATAGAATCCAATCATTAGGTATAAAAAAAGAGTTTTTTTTTTCTGTTTCTATGTAAATCATTGAATTTTTATTAAAAATCTTTTTTTTCAGTTTTTTTAGTATAAAAAATATATTTTTTTTGTAAAAAGGAGGATCTAAAAAAAGTAAATCAAATTTATTTTTACTAAACTGAATCCAGTTTATGAAACTAGCATTAATAATTCTAAAATTTTTGCTAATAGAAATACTTTTCAAATTTTTTTTAATTTGTTTGTAACAAGAATAGTTTTTTTCTATAAAAAAAACACTATTTGCTTTTCTAGAAATCGATTCGAATCCTAAAATTCCACTGCCTGAATATCCATCTAAACAATTTTTTCCTTCTATTCTATCGCTAATCCAATTGAATAGAATTTTTCTAATTTTTCCTTGAGTAGGGCGAGTCTTTTTTCCTGTAAAATATATTTTTTTCCCGCATAGTTTTCCACCAGAAATACGAACAAATTTTCTTTTCATGATATTTAAATATTATAATACAATAAGAAAATTTAAAATCCTAACACTTTATATTTTAGTAAAAAGTATGAAAAAAAATAACATTCTAAAAAAAATTAAAAGTATCGTAAAAAAAGAATACTTTGTAAATACAAAAAAATACTTTTTTAGTAAAAAAAATCAAATTTTTAAGAAAATAAAAAATTTGTTTTTTAGTACTAAAAATACTACAGAATTAATAAAAAAATTACAATATACTTTAATCTCTTTTGATGTTGGAATACAAACAACAGATAAAATTATTAAAAAAATTTTAAAAAAAGTTGATAAAGATAAAATAAGTGAAAATAGCAAAATTCTCGATATCCTACAAAAGGAAATGTTAAACATTATTTGCAAAAAAAGTGTAAATTTACTATCTAAAAAAAAAAATTCTACTTTTTTATTTGTTGGAAATAATGGTGTAGGGAAAACAACAACTATAGGAAAATTAGCTAAAAATTTTTCTAAGAAAGGAAAAAAAATTATGTTAGTAGCTGCTGACACTAGGAGACCAGCATCTATTAAACAATTAAAAAGCTTTGAAACAGAAGATATTTTTGTATTTTTTAAAGATAATTATAAAGATGCATCTGCAGTAATATTTGATGCAATTAAATCAAACAGATTTTCTGAATTTGATTTTATTATGATAGATACAGCTGGAAGATTTCAAAATAAGAAAGAACTATCTTTAGAATTGAAAAAAATCATTAAGACTTTAAAAAAAATTCATCCATTTTATCCTGAAGAAGTAATTTTAGTAATAGATGCATGCTCTGGACAAAATACTATCAATCAAGTTAAATTATTTAACAAAGAAATAAAAGTTACCAGTATTATTATTACTAAACTAGATGGTAGTGCAAAAGGAGGTATTATATTTCCTATATCGGATATTTTTAAAATACCTATACAGTATATTTGTAATGGAAGAAAAATTAATGATTTAAAATCTTTTAATCCAAATGAATTTATACAGGAAATATTACCAAAAGATATCCATTAAATAATTGATTTATTTAAATAATTAACTATTCAGGATTTAAATGAAAAAAGAAAATTCTTTACTATACAAAAAAAAAACAAATTTAGAAAATTATTTTAGAAGTAGTAGATCGTATTCAATGCTTACTTCTCAACAAGAAAAAAACTTAGCTAGAAAACTATATTATAAAAATGATCTAGAAGCAGCAAAAAAGTTGATTTTAGCACATTTACATTTTGTTATCTATATAGCGAAAAGTTATTCTGGATACGGATTACCTCATGCTGATTTAGTACAAGAAGGAAATATTGGTTTAATGAAAGCTGTAAAAAGATTTAATCCGGAAATTGGAGTAAGATTAGTATCTTTTGCTATACATTGGATAAAATCCGAAATACATGAGTATGTTTTAAAAAATTGGAGAATTGTTAAAATCGCTACAACTAAAGCTCAAAGAAAATTATTTTTTAATCTTAGAAAAACAAAAAAAAAATTAGGTTGGTTCAATAAAAACGAAATTGAAACAGTAGCAAAAAAATTAGGTGTTACTAGTAAAGATGTTAGAGAAATGGAATCTAGAATGTTCGCCCAGGATATAGCTTTTGATCCTATTCCAGAAAATAGACAAGAAAGATGCTCTTCTTTTTTTCAAGTTCATGAAAGATTAGAATGCAAAGAAAACTCAGAAGAGAATCATTGGAGAGAAGGATGCACAAATCGATTAAATTTAGCACTTGCAAAATTAGATAAAAGAAGTCGATATATCATAAAATCTAGATGGTTAGACGATAAAAAAAAAAGTACTCTTCAAGAATTAGCTAATCTTTATGGAGTATCTGCTGAAAGAGTTAGACAGATCGAAAAAAATGCTATGAAAAAAATGCGTATTTCTATAGAAAGATAATAAGTAAAATTGAAATGTTTAAATCTAAAAAAAGAAAATTAGTTCATCTGGTTTTTAAAAAAATTTTAAAAAAATACGATTTAATGAATGATATAATGTCATTTGGATTGCATAGATTGTGGAAAAATAATTTTATAAAAAGTATAAATATTAAATCTGGACAAATAGTTTTAGATTTAGCATGTGGAACAGCAGATATTTCTGAGAAAATAATAAAATTATTTGGTACTAGTATAAAACTTATTTTAGTTGATTCAAATTATGATATGATTCAATTAGGAAGAGAAAAAATTAGAAATGCAGGAAACATAAAGAATATTTACTATTTACAATCTGAAGCAGAAAATTTACCTTTTTTACAAAATTCTTTCGATCATGTAATAATAAGTTTTGGAATAAGAAATTTTTTTGATAAAAGTAAATCTTTAAAATCAATTCATAAAATTTTAAAAAAAAAAGGAAAATTATCAATTCTAGAATTTTCTATGCCGAATAATAAAACTTTTAAAAAAATCTATAATTTTTACTCTTTTAAAGTAATTCCAATTTTAGGAAAAATTGTTTCAGGTCAAAAGTTTGCTTATAAGTACTTAGTAAATTCTATAAGACACTTTCCAAAAAGAAACAAATTCAAAAATATGTTGATTAAAAAAGGTTTTAAAAAAGTCAAATTTCAAAAAAAATTTTTTGGAATTATTACTATATACCAAGGAGAAAAGTAAAATTTTTTTACAAATATGATTAAAAAAATCCTCAGAATAATTGATATTTTTACAGTAATTCTGAAAAACAGGATTTATGAAAAATTTTCAAAAAAATTTTTTTTTTAAAAATTTTTTTTTCTTTATTCTTTTGGGTAAAAAAAACAGAAGAAAAAATTGAGTATTCAAAAAGAGTTAGAAAATGCTTAGAAGAATTAGGAACAATTTGGATTAAATTTGGGCAAATGCTTTCTACAAGACATGATATTTTTTCTTTTTCCACAATTAAAGAGCTTTCTTTTTTACGCAATAAAGTAAAAATTGATAAAAATATAGAAATTTATAAATACATAGAAAAAAAAACCAAAAAAAAAATATCTTCTTGGTTAATCGATTTAAGAAAAAAACCTTTTTCTTCTGCTTCTATAGCGCAAATTTATTGCGCAAAACTAAAAAAGAATAAAAAAAGAATTATTATAAAAGTTATTAGAACAGACATAGTTAAAAATATTTTAATCGATACTAAATTAATAGAAAACTTTATAAAAATTTCTTATATTTTTTCTAAAAAATTAAAAAAAATGAAAATACTGGATTTTTTTTTGGAATACAAAAAAATACTCTTTGATGAATTAGATTTAATTAAAGAAAAAAAGAATATTGCTATTTTTAGAAAACAATTTAAAAATAGTAAATTATTATACATACCAAAAGTATACGATCAGTACTGTACTAAAGAAATTTTGGTTATGGAAAGAATTTTTGGAATACCTATTGATAACTTAAAAATGTTAAGAAAAAAAAATTTTAATATGAGGTTATTAGCAGAAAAAGGAGTAAAAATTTTTTTTGAACAAGTTTTTCAAAATGGAATTTTTCACGCAGATATGCATCCTGGGAATGTATTTGTAAGTAAGTATAATCCAAGAAATCCTAAGTATATTAGCATAGATTTTGGTATTGTAGGAAAAATATCTAGTAAAGAAAAAAGATATTTAGCAGAAAATTTTTTAGCTTTCTTAAATAAAAATTATAAAAAAATTGTTATTTTACATATTGAATTAGGTTTGGTAAAAAGTACTATTAATACTAAAAAATTCGAAATTTTTATTAAAAAAGCGTGCGAACCTTTTTTTCAACAGTCGATATCAAATATATCTTTTAGTAATTTTTTAATAGAAATTTTTCGTATTGTACAAAAATTTAACGTTATAATAAATCCAAAATTATTTCTTTTACAAAAAACAATTTTTTACATAGAAGGATTAGGAAAAAAAATTTATCCTAAATTAAATATTTGGGAAATTGCTAAGCCTATTGTCGAAAGTTGGATATTTAAAGAAATGAATTTTTTTGATATTCTAAAAACAATAGTAAAAAAATTTAAATTTTTAGAAAAAAACTTTAGTACCCTACAAAATTTTAAAAAATCTGAGATTAGAAAAATAAAGAATGAAAAAGAAAAAAAAATTTTTACAAAGATAGAAAAGCTTTTTCTGCAAATAAAAATTTTTTATCAAATTTGTATTTTTTTGATTTCTTTTTTACTTATAGCGTTTTTTTTAAAAAATACTTCTATTTTTTGAGATTTAATTTTATGAAATTTAAAAATTTACAAAAATTTATCGAATTTTTAGAAAAACATAAAGAATTAAAAAAAATTAATTTTCCAGTACATCCAAAACTAGAAATTACAGAAATTGCTAGAAGAACAATTTTAAAAAAAGGACCGGCACTTTTTTTTCAAAATCCTATAGGGAGCGAATATCCTCTACTATGTAATTTATTCGGAAATGAAAAAAGAATACTATTTGGTATAGGAATAGAAAAAAAAAAATCATTAAGAAAAATTGGAAAAATTTTTTCTTTTTTTAGAAATCCTACTCCTCCAAAGAATTTTAGAGATATGGTAAAAAAGTTCTCTATTTATAGAAGAATTTTTCATACTTATACTAAAGAAGTTAAATATGCTTCTTGTCAAGAAATAGTAGTAGGTAAAAAAAAAGTCGATCTATTTGAATTTCCTATAATGCATTGTTGGCCAAAAGATTCTGGGAAACTAATAACTTGGGGAATAACAACTACAAAAAGTCTATCAAATAATAGACAAAATTTAGGAATTTATAGACTACAAGTAATCAGTAAAAATAAACTATTAATTCGTTGGTTTCCTCAAAGAGGAGGAGAAATAGATTTTCAAGAATGGAAAAAAAATAATAAAGAAAAATTTCCTATATCTATTTTTATAGGGTCTGATCCTATTACAATACTATCAGCAGTTATGCCTGTTCCAAATTCTTTGTCGGAATATTCTATATCTGGAATTTTAAGAGGAAAAAATTCTAAAGTAGTTAAGTGTGTATCTAATGATTTAAGAGTACCAGAAAATTCTGAAATAGTTTTAGAGGGTTTTATAGAAGAAAAATCTGCAAAAGAAGGTCCAAATGGAGATCATACAGGATTTTATAATAAGGAAGAATATTTCCCTATTATTAATATCGAAGTGATTACTAGAAAAAAATATCCTATCTATCTTTCTACATATTCTGGAAAATATCCAGATGAAACATCTGTACTATCGTACTATATGAATGAAATACTTATTCCAATTATTCAAAAGCAATTTCCAGAAATTTCAGATTTCTATCTTCCTCCAGAAGCTTGCTCTTATAGGATAGCTTTAGTAAGCATAAAAAAAAAATATCCTGGACATGCAAAAAAAATTATGATGGGAATTTGGTCATTTTTACAACAGTTTATGTATATAAAAATTATTATAGTATGCGAAGATGATGTAAATATTAGGGACTGGAGAGAGGTTTTTTGGTCTATCAGTACTTGTGTAGATCCTTATAGAGACAGCTTATTTATTAAGTACTGTCCTTCTGATATTTTGGATTTTGCTTCTTTTGATTATGGAATAGGATCAAAAATGGGAATAGATGCTACTGAGAAATTAAAAGCAGAGTCTAGACAAACTTTTCAAAGTAAAATCTTTATGAATAAAGAAACTTGTGTGCGTATTGAAAAAATTTGGAAAAAACTAAAGATATTTTCTTAATTTATAGTAATGCTAAAAAATTATACTCTATTTTATAATTAGGGTAGAAGAATGATTTTTATACTAACTTAATAAAAATTTGTAATATGAATTTTCGAAACATAATTCGTGTTATTGGATTATTGGTACTTCTTTTTTCTTTTATTTCTATTTTACCTATTTTAATATCTTTTATATACAAAGATAATTCAGAATCAGCTTTTTTAAAAACTTTTTTGTACTCTTTTATAATAGGTATTTTTTTTTGGATACCGAATAAAAAACAAAAAGGTAGATTAAACAGCAGAGAAGGATTCTTAGTTGTAGTGCTATTTTGGACTGTTTTAGGTAGCTTAGGATCTTTACCATTTTTACTAATAAAATTTCCCTATTTTTCTGTTACAGATGCGTTTTTTGAGTCTTTTTCAGGATTAACTACAACAGGAGCAACAGTTTTACTGAATTTAGAAAAACTGCCTATGGGAATTCTTTTTTATAGACAAATGCTTCAATGGTTTGGAGGAATGGGTATTATAGTTTTAGCTGTCGCAATTTTACCTATAGAAGGTACAAAATTGTACTATGCAGAAATACCAGGTCCTATAAAAGACAATAAAATTTGTCCTAGAATTTCTCAAATAGCAAAGAATTTATGGATAATTTATATATCTTTAACTATTTTATGCATTTTTTTACTTTGGATAGCAGGTATGAGTTTTTTCGATTCGGTAGCGCATAGTTTTTCTATAGTTTCTATAGGAGGATTTTCTACAAAAAATAATAGTATAGGTCACTACAACAGTCCTTTAATTAACACTATAGTGGCAGTTTTTTTAATAATTTCTAGTTGCAATTATAATTTACATTTTTCCGCAGTACACTACCATTCTTTAAAAGTATACTGGAAAGATCAAGAATTCAAAGTTTTTATAGGAATTCAAATTTTTTTATTTGTATTTTGCGCATCAATTTTGTATTTGTACAAAATTTACGATTCTTTTTTAGAAATATTGAATAAATCTTTTTTTCAAGTTATTTCTATGTCTACTACTGCAGGATTTATAACTGATAGAAGTTATTTATGGCCTTCAGTTCTT
>NZ_LKAS01000002.1:125167-170491 GCF_002075085.1 bacterium endosymbiont of Pedicinus badii
ATCTTATTACTTTGTTCTGCTTTTATAGGAGGATGCTCAGGATCTACAGCTGGAGGAATTAAAGTAATTAGAATACTACTATTTTATTTACAAGGTATTCGAGAATTAAAAAAACTTATTCATCCAAATGCAGTCTATATTATAAAAGTAGGTAATAAGTATTTTTCTTCTGCGTTTTTGGAAACAGTTTGGGGATACTTTTCCGCTTATATTTTTGTTTTTATATCTAGTATGTTAGCAATAATTTCTACTGGGATAGAAAATTTTTCTGCTTTTACTGCAGTAACAGCAACTTTAAATAATTTAGGTCCTGGATTAGGAATATTTTCAGAAAATTTTTCATCTATTAATAATACTGCGAAATGGATCTTAGTATTAAATATGCTTTTTGGAAGACTAGAAATTTTTACTTTACTGGTAATATTTACTCCTACTTTTTGGAAAGAATAAAATACATAAATTTTGTAAAATAATTTATATATTTTATATTTTGAATGTATAATATAATAAAATTAGATTTAGTAAAAAATAAAAATAAAAATTTCTAGGCTTGTAGCTCAGTTGGTTAGAGCACACCCCTGATAAGGGTGAGGTCGGTGGTTCAAGTCCACTCAGGCCTATTTTAAGGGGGCTATAGCTCAATTGGAAGAGCATCTGCTTTGCACGCAGAAGGTTAGCGGTTCAATCCCGCTTAGCTCCAAAATTTGGTGCGGTAGTTCAGATGGTAAGAATACTGGCCTGTCACGTCAGGGGTCGCGGGTTCGAATCCCGTCCGCACCGATTTTAGGGATGTAACTCAATTGGTAGAGTATCGGTCTCCAAAACCGAAAGTTGAGAGTTCGAATCTCTCCGTCCCTGTGTATTTATTTATGCAAATTTTATAAAATTTAAAATATTGATTTTTAAAAATTTTTATTTATAATAACTATGCTTATTATAAATTTTATTTTTGAATTTCAATTTATGAAAATTATAAGAAAGCGAGAAAAAGTACAAAACAGTTTTATAACTAAAAAACTTTATTTTGATAAAAAAAACTATCCATATGGATTTTCTAGACACGGAAATTTTACAATCAAGGAAGCAAAACTTTTAGAAAATTTTGGTCATGCTTATAAAGAATTAAGTCAAGGAATAAGAATACCAAAAACAGAAATAGAGAAACAATTTATTAGAATGTGTAACGGAAAAAAAAAACCTTCGAATAAGCATGAAAAAGTATGGCATAAATACGTTGAGTTTGTAAATAAGCCAAAAAAATTTCATACTTTATCTGGAGGAAAACCTGAAATACACTGCTTAGAAGAATATTCTGAAAACGAAGAATAAAATTATAGGAAAATATGAAAGAAAATATTATTTTTGAATTAAACGAAAAAAATTTTCAAGAAACTTTAAAAAAAAATAATTTTGTCATAGTAGATTTTTGGGCAGATTGGTGTTCTCCTTGTAAACAAATGAGTGATATATTTTTAGAAGTTGCAAAAGAACTAGGAAAAAAAGTAGTTTTTTCTAAGGTTAATATAGATACTTGCTCTTCAATAGCAGAAAAATACAACATAAGAAGTATACCTTCTTTTTTATTTTTTAAGTACAATAAACTTATAGATACAAAAATTGGAATGATTTCCGCTGAAAAAATAAAAGAACTTATAAAAAAAAATTTTAATACTTAAAATCTTTAATGAAAGTAAGATATAAAAGTCTTATAAGACTCTTCTATAAATACATTTCTTTTTCGATTGATTTTATAACTTTTTCAAATCCTTTAAATAGAAAATAAAATATGAATCTCTCCGAATTCAAAAACATATCAGTTTCAGAACTAGTCTCTATTGGAGAAAATATGGAACTAGAAAATTTAGCTCGTATGAGAAAACAAGATATTATATTCGCCATTCTGAAACAACATGCTAAAAGTGGAGAAGACATTTTCGGAGGAGGTGTTCTGGAAATTTTACAAGATGGATTCGGTTTTTTACGATCTAGTGATAGCTCATACTTGGCTGGACCAGATGACATATACGTATCTCCTAGTCAAATAAGAAGATTTAATTTACGTACAGGTGATACAATATTCGGAAAAATCAGACCTCCTAAAGAAGGAGAAAGATACTTTGCTTTACTAAAAGTAAATGAAGTTAATTACGACAAACCAGAAATTTCTAGAAATAAAATTTTATTTGAAAATTTAACTCCTTTGCATGCAAATTCCAGACTACGAATGGAAAGAGGTAATGGTTCCACAGAAGACTTAACTGCTAGAGTACTAGATTTAGCTGCTCCTATAGGAAGAGGTCAAAGGGGACTGATTGTAGCTCCTCCGAAAGCTGGAAAAACTATGCTTTTACAAAATATATCTCAAAGTATAGCATATAATCATCCAGACTGCATACTAATGGTTCTATTAATAGACGAAAGACCTGAAGAAGTAACTGAAATGCAAAGACTAGTAAAAGGAGAAGTAATTGCATCTACCTTTGATGAACCATTTTTAAGACATGTACAAGTTTCTGAAATGGTAATAGAAAAGGCGAAAAGATTGGTAGAACATAAAAAAAATGTTGTAATACTACTAGATTCTATAACTAGACTAGCTAGAGCGTATAATAGTATAGTACCTGCTTCCGGTAAAATATTAACTGGAGGAGTTGATTCTAATGCTTTACATAGACCAAAAAGATTTTTTGGAGCAGCAAGAAATATGGAAGAAGGAGGAAGCTTGACTATTATTGCTACTGCTTTAATCGACACTGGATCAAAAATGGATGAAGTGATATACGAAGAATTTAAAGGAACTGGAAATATGGAGCTTCATCTTTCAAGAAAAATTTCAGAAAAAAGAGTATTTCCTGCTATAGACTATAATAGATCAGGTACAAGAAAAGAAGAACTTCTTACAACAAAAGAAGAATTACAAAAAATGTGGATTTTAAGAAAAATTATGCATCCTATGAATGAAATCGATGCTATAGAATTTTTAATTAATAAATTATCTATGACCAAAACAAATAAAGAATTTTTCGTTATGATGAAAAGATCATAAAATAAAAATATAAAAAATATATGGTGATTGTAGCTCAGTTGGTAGAGCTCTGGATTGTGGTTCCGGATGTCGTGGGTTCGAATCCCATCAATCACCCATCATTCGGCGAGTAGCGCAGTTTGGTAGCGCAACTGGTTTGGGACCAGTGGGTCAGAGGTTCAAATCCTCTCTCGCCGAATTAAAAATAACTATTTATGAAGAAAATTATTTTTTTCACAAAAATGCATTGCAACGGAAACGATTGTATACTTTTGCAAAGTAAAAATTTTCTAAAAAAAAAACAAATTTCTTTAATTTCAAACAGATATTTCGGGATAGGATTTGATCAACTAATCTATTTTTATAAGTCAAACATAAAAGAAGTAGACTATTTTTATACAGTTTTTAATTCAGATGGAAGTTTAGCTAAACAATGCGGAAATGGATTGAGATGTCTTTCTAAATATCTACAAAAAAAAGTTCCAAAAAAAAAAATTTATCTTAGTAATAAAAAAAGAATTTTTTGTGCAACTTTTTTAAAAAAAAATCTTGTAAAAATCAACATGGGAAAACCAAAATTTTTATACCAAAAAAAAATTATATTAGAAAAAAACGAAAAGCTCATTTGTTACATTGTCTCTGTTGAAAACATGCATAGTATAATTTTTTTTAAAAATATTTTTTATAAAAAACTTTTTAAATTTAATTATTATTTAAGAAAAAAATACGATTTTTTAAAAAAATTAAATATCAGTTTTGTTAAAGTAGTAAATAAAACATCATTAATAATTAGAACTTTTGAATTTGGTTCAGGACAAACTTTATCTTGTGGAAGTGCTTCTTGTGCAGCAGTTTGTATTTCTTCTATAAAAAAAAAATTGCTTTTTAATAAAAACATTAATGTAAAATCTAAAGGAGGTGCACTAAAAGTTTTTTGGAAAAAACAAGATAGCGAAATATATACAACCGGAATAGCTCACCAAATATACGAAGGAAAAATAACTTTATAACACTATTTTTCTTCCAAAATATCCAAAAGAGAATGTAAATTTGATATTTCTAAATGAGGAAGGATTCTTTCTCTTTTTAAATTTTTAAAATTTTTTGCTTTATTTTTATTAATCCAGCATGCTTGCATTCCAGAATCTATTGCACCTTTAATATCTGTAATAATGTCATCTCCTACATGAAGAATACTATTAATAGGTAAGCACAATTTTAAAGAAGCCAGCTTATACATATCTTTATAAGGTTTAGATCTTCCGTCTATTCCAGCTCTTAGTATACAAAAAAAGTATTTTCCAATTCCAAAGAGATAGGGATTAGCATTTCCATTAGTAATAATAATTAAAGGAAAGCTATTTTTTAATTTTTTTAGTATTTCGTGTGTTTGTTTAGGTATGTGTATTCTACTTCTCCAATATTGGACAATTTTCATAGCAATATTTGCTCCATTTTTAGCTTGTTTTTCTGATATGCCAACGTTTTTCATTACTAAATATATAGAAAACCATCTCCAATAGTTAACATCATGAAAATAATGAGGATACTTATTTCTTAAAAATTCCCTGAGTTTTTGATATTCTTTTTTTTTTATTTTTTTCAACTTAGGATGATAGTCTTTAAGAAACTTCATAGATTCATAGTCTGCTTTTTTTACTATAGGTTTATCGTCGTATAATGTATTATCAAGATCAAAAGTTATAGCTCTCACATTGATAAGATTTTTATAAATTCGCATTTTTTTCCTTTTTAAAAATAAAAATTCAAAAATTATTTCTAGTTTTTCTAATAAAAATATCAATATATAATAAAATAAATTTTATATACAGAACAATTTCAGAAAGAAATTTAAAATTTTTAATATTTTTAAAGGATTTTGATATGTTTCGAATTGTTGTATCCGATCTTGATGGCACTCTGTTATCTAAAAATCATAGGATAGAAATTTTTACAAAAAAAATCTTACAAAGAGTAATAAAAAAAGGAATACATTTTATATTTGCAACAGGAAGACATCACATTGATGTAAAAAAAATTCAAAATGATTTAAAAATAAAAACTTATATGATTACTTCTAATGGAGCTAGAATACATGATAATTTTGGAAATCTAATTTTTTCTCACGATTTTGAAGAAAGTATAGTAAGAGAATTAGCAAGTATGTTTTATAAAGACAAAAAAATATCTACAAATATATTTAGAGATAAAGAATGGTTTATCAGTAAAGAAGAAATAAATAGAAAAGACTTTTTTTTTGAATCTTCATTCAACTACAAAATTTATAAAAATGGAAAACTTCCAAACTATTTGGGAGTATGTAAAATATACTTTACGTGTCATGATCCTAAATATCTTTTAAAAATAGAAAGATTTTTAAAAATCAATTTGGAGGATAAAATTAATGTAAGTTTCTCTCTTCCAATATGTTTAGAAATTATGCCAAAAGGAGTGTGCAAAGGAAAATCTTTAAAAAAAGTTATTAAAATATTGGGATATCAAATGAAAGATTGTATATCTTTTGGAGATGGAATGAACGATATAGAAATGCTCTCTAGTACAGGAAAAGGATGTATTATGAAAAATGGACATAAGAGATTAAAAGAAAAACTACCTCATTTAGAAATAATTGGAACAAATGAAGAACAAGCAGTCGCAAAATACTTAAAAAAAATATTTTTGTAAATGCTAAAATATTTTCTGGTACTTTTGTACCAGAAATTTTAGTAATTATTCATATATACTTTTGCACCTTCTAGTATCATTTGCATAGAAATCATAACAAATAACAATCCCATAATTTTTTCTAGTGCGGAAAATCCTTTTTTTCCTAAAATACGAAATAAAGTACCAGACATCATAAGCACTATAAGTGATAAAACCCAAGAGATTAATAAAGAAATGCACAAATCTAGTATTTGTTTTGGATATTTTTGTGATAATGAAATTAAAGTTGCTAGAATAGAAGGTCCTGCAATTAGAGGTATTGCTAAAGGCACTAAAAATGGTTCTTCTCCTTTTTTTAAACCAATTGCATTTCCATTTTTTGAAGGAAATATCATTTTCATAGCTATAATAAATAAGACTATTCCTCCTGATATAGAAATAGTTTCTGATTTTAGATTCAAAATCTCAAGAATTTTTTTACTGGCGAATAGAAAAAAAAACATAGCTAATAAAGCTAAAATCATTTCTCTAAAAATAATAAAATTTCTTTTTTTTTGTTCCATATCTTTTAGTATAGACATAAAAATTGGCAAATTTCCAATTGGATCTATAATAAGAAACATTAGTATAGTAAAAGACATTATATTATTCATTTTTTTATTCCCTTTAAAATCATTTTTGTATAGATTATTAGATTAAATAAAAAATAAATAGGAGATTTTATGAAAAAAGTAGGTTTTGTAGGTTGGAGAGGTATGGTTGGTTCAATTTTACTAGAAAGAATTATTGAAAAAAATTTTTTTAGTTTCGTAAACATAGTTTTTTTGTCCACTTCTAAATTTAGTAATTCATTTTTAAAAAAAAAAGTAAAAAACCGAGTTTTACAAAACGCTTTTGATTTAAAAATTTTATATAATTTAGACATTATTATTAACTGTCAAGGAGAACATTATACTAAAAAAATTTATTATACCCTTAGAAAGATAGGATGGAAAGGATATTGGTTAGATTCTTCAAAAACTTTAAGAATGCAAGAAGATACAATGATAGCTTTAGATCCAATCAATTCAAAAGAATTAGAAAATTCTATATCAAAAGGAATAAAAAATTTTGCAGTTGGAAACTGCACTGTAAATTTAATGCTAATGTCTCTTGGAGGACTTTTTCAAAAAAATCTTGTAGAAAAAATTTTTGTTTCTACCTATCAGTCTATTTCTGGAGGAGGATCAAAATTTTTAAAAACTTGGTTTCTTCAAATGAAGAGATTTTACGAAGTTTCCTCAAAGTTTTTTGAGAAAAAATATATTTCTATTTCTCAAATAAATAAAGCAATTTCACATGAAATGCAAAAAAATAAAAAAACTTTTAAAAAAGTTGTATCCTGGAATGTAATTCCTTGGATCGGTAAAACAAAATTTGAATTTCTTCCTGAAGAAGAGTGGAAAGGTGAAGTAGAAACTAAAAAAATACTAAATCAAAATGTATCTGTTTATAGCACTTGTGTCAGAATTAACGCTTTATGTTGCCATAGTCAATCATTTATAATCAAACTTAAAAAAGATATTTCTTTAAATGAGATTGAAAATATTTTAAAAAATCATAGTAAATGGATTAGAATTGTACCAAATAAAAAAAAATATACAGAAAAGTTTTTAAATCCATTTTATGTTTCTGGAAGCACAAAAATATTTGTAGGAAGAATTGCAAAATCTAAAAATTTAGGTAAGAATTATGTTTCTGTTTTTTCTGTAGCAGATCAATTAATATGGGGTTCTTCTGAACCTATTCTAAGGGTCTTAAAAAGATTAATTTTTGGAGTTTTTTAAAAATCAAAGCTTGTAAAATAGTTTTTTCTAGTTTTTTTATGTTTCGTAACATCTATGATACCTTTAATTTCTGGAAATCTTTTAATAACAGATTTTTCTATGCCTTCTCTTAGTGTAAGATTACTCATAGAGCAACCATTGCAAGATCCATGAAATTGCACTAACAATTTCATATTTTCTGTAATTTTTACTAATTTTATCTTTCCATTGTGTATACTTAATTTTTTATCTATATATTTTTTAAAAAATTTTTTTATTTCGTTAAAAATTTCTTTTTTGCTATACTTATTTTTTGTATTTTTTTTTGGAACTTTTAAGACTAGTTTTGATTCTATTTCAGTATTTATAAAATCAATTTTTGCTTTTTTTAAAAATTTAAAACTTTTTTCGTCTATATATACAGAAAATTTTGAAAATTTTATTTCTTTAATGTTGTCTTTTTTATCTTTTTTTTTACAATAAAGTATACTACATTCCGTATAATTTGTATTAGGATACAGTACAGAAATTTTTATACATTTATCTTTTTTTCTCTTTAATATATTTGAAAAGTGATTTTGAGCTGATTTGCTAATTGTAATCATTCTTATTTAAAAAAATCGTTAAATTACTAAAATTCTATTATTTTATGAAAAGAAATACAAGAAAAAAATTAGTATTTATACACGGTTGGGGAATAAATTCTATAATTTGGTCAAAAATTTTAAAGTTTTTTTCAAAAAATTTTTTAATTTATACTATAGATATTCCAGGGTATAAAAAAAATTTTATTGATGCTTCTTTTGAAGAACTATGTGATTTAATTAAAAAAAAGATTCCTAAAAATGCTATTTTATTAGCATGGTCTTTAGGAGGTTTGTTTGCTATACAATGTATAAATCAAAAAAAAGATGATTTCCTTGGATGCATACTAGTTTGTTGCTCTCCTTATTTTATTGAAAAAGAGAATTGGTCAGGAGTGTCGGAAAAAATTTTTTTACAATTCGAAAATAGAGTAAAAACAAACAGACTACAAAGTATAGAAAAATTTTTATTGCTAAACTTTATTAAAACTAAAAATTGTGTGCACAAATTTAAAAAAAGTAAAAAAGATTTTTTACAAAAGCAGTATATTCCTTGTAAAAGAACTTTACTGCAAGGATTAGATATTATTAAAAATTGCGATTTAAGAAATTCTTTAAAAAACATTGATATTCCTTTATTAAGAATTTATGGAAGATTAGATTTTTTAATTTCTGAAAAATGTATTAAAAATATTGATGTTCTTGTAAAAAAAAGTAAAAAAAAAGTTTTTTTTCTTTCAGGACATGCCCCTTTTATATCAGAAAAAGAACAGTTTGTTTCAGTAATAGAGAAATTTTCTAAAATCTCATTCAAGTAAATCTATAAATAAAATATTGATTAATTGTAAAATAATTCTGTATACTACTAAAATAGTCTTAAAATTAATAGTTATAGGATTTTATGATAACAAAAAATAGAAATATTTTTTTAATTGGACCTTTAGGAGCTGGAAAAAGTACAATTGGAAGATATTTAGCTCAACAACTTAATATGGAATTTTTTGATTCAGATTTTGAAATAGAAAAAAGAACAGGTGCAGATATTGGATGGGTATTTGACGTAGAAGGAGAAAATGGATTCAGAATAAGAGAAGAAAAAATCATAGAAGAGTTGACAAAAAAAAATGGAATTGTTTTAGCAACAGGAGGAGGATCAATTCAATCTCAAAAAAATAGAAATTGTCTCTCTTCAAATGGTACAGTTGTATACTTAAAAACTACAATAGAAAAACAACTTTCTAGAACAAAAAGAGATAAAAAAAGACCCTTTATTCAACAATATAAAGGAGAGTCTTTATATAATGCTTTGAAAAAATTAGCAAAAGAAAGAAATCCTTTATACGAACAAATATCTGATTTTATCATTCCTACTGATTCACAAAGTGCAAAAGTAATAGTAAATCAAATCATATCTTCTATAGAAGATATCTAGTTTTATGAAAAAAATAAGTTTAAAAAATCAAAATTTTACATATCCTATCTATATTGGAAAAAATATTTTTTCTAAATTTCTAGTTTTTTCTTCTATTTTTTCTATCCAAAAAAACAGAAAAATTATCTTGATAACCGAAAAGAAAATTTTTTCAAAATATATAAAAAAAATGATTTTAAACTTGAAAAATACGAAATTGTATATTGTACCTGGAGGAGAAAAAATTAAATCTTTTTTTTACTATAAGAAAATACTGTTTTTTTTACTAAAAAATTTAATTCGTAGAAATTCTTGTATAATTGCTATCGGAGGAGGTTCTTTAATTGATTTAGTAGGATTTGCTTCCTCTACCTATTTAAGAGGAATAAGTTTATTTATTTTTCCAACTACTTTATTATCACAAGTAGATTCTTCAATAGGAGGAAAAAATTCTATTAACTTTAGCAACAAAAAAAATATTATAGGAACTTTCTATCAACCTAGCTTAGTAGTTATAGATATAATTTTCCTATCTTCTCTAAAAAGTAAAGAATTGTCCAATGGTTTAGCAGAAATTATTAAATATGCTATTAGTTTCGACAAAATTTTCTTTCATTGGTTAGAAAAAAATATTGATTCTATATTTTCTTTGAAAGAAAAAGAAATTTTTTATTGCATTGAAAAATGCTGTAAAATTAAGTGCAGGATAGTTTCTAAAGATGAAAAAGAAAAAGGGATTCGATCTTTATTAAATTTGGGACATACCTATGGACATGCTATAGAATCTTTATTTAAAGGAAAATGGAATCATGGTGAATCAGTTTCTTTAGGGATAGTGCTTGCTTCTTATTCTTCTTTTTTACTAAAAATTTTTTCTAAAAAAGAAATACAAAGAACTAAAGAAATTTTAGAAAAGTCAAATCTTCCTATTAATTTCCCTCATAAGATTAAAATAGATAAATTTTTAAAAATTATGAAATACGATAAAAAAAATTTAGAAAAAAAAAATGCTTTAATTCTTCCTTTAAAAATAGGAAAGGTAAAAAAATTTTATGGAATTTCCGAAGATATAATAATTTCATCAATAGAATCTATAAACAATAAAATCTTTTATTAAAAATAGTACTACAAAATATGAAAATTAAAAAATTTTTAATTAAACCATCTATCATATGTGCTAATTTTGCAATTCTTGGAAAAGAAATAGAGAATCTAATTCATTGTGGAATAGATAGTATACATTTTGACGTTATGGATAATCATTATGTACCAAATTTAACTATAGGACCTTTAGTATTAAAATCTATCAGAGAATACGGAATTAATATTCCTATTGATGTACACCTAATGATAAAACCATTAGAAGAAAAAATAGTACTAGATTTTATAGAATTTGGAGCAAATTGTATTATATTGCATTCTGATTCCACTGATCATTTGGATAAATTTTTGCAAATTGTCAAAAATAAAAATTGCTGTTCTGGAATTGCATTAAGTCCTACCTCTTCTATTGAAATACTAGAATATGTTATAGATAAACTGGATATAATTCTAATTATGCTAGTTAATCCTGGATTTTCTGGACAAAAATATATACCATCCATAATAAAAAAAATTAAAAAAGTTAAAAAAATTATTCAAAATTTGGGAAGAAGAAATATAATTTTAGAAGTAGATGGTGGAATTAATACTAAGAATATTAAAAAATTGTATGATTCTGGAGCAAGTTCTTTCGTCATAGGAAAAGAAATTTTTAAAGAAAAAAACTATTTTAAAATTATCAGAAAAATTAATAAAATATTATCTAATTGAAAGAAAAAATATGAAAAAAAGAATAGTTTTTAGCAGCATACAGCCATCTGGACAAATAACATTAGGAAATTATTTAGGTTGTTTACTACATTGGAAATCTTTTCAAAAAAATTATAAATGTATTTATGGAATAGCGGATTTGCACTCTATAACTACAAAAAAAATAAGAAAAGAAAAAGAAATCTATAAATTTTCTTTAGATTTATGTGCTTACTATTTGTCTTGTGGAATAAATCATAAAAAAAGTATTATTTTTTTACAATCTGAAGTTCCTCAACATACTCAATTATATTGGATTTTAAATTGTTTTACGAAAGTGAATGATTTAAAAAGAATGACACAATTTAAAAAAATACTATTAGAAAAAAGAGTAACAAACTCTGGAATTTTTACTTATCCCGTTCTTATGGCATCTGATATACTACTCTATCAAACAAATCTAGTTCCTATAGGATTAGATCAAAAACAACATATGGAACTAGTAAAAAAAATAGGAAAAAATTTTAATGCAATTTATGGAAAAACATTTATTTTACCTAAATATTTTATTCCTAGAATAGGATCTAAGATTATGTCTTTACAAAATCCGAAATTAAAAATGTCTAAATCAGATCCAAATAATAGTGGAAAAATACTCGTCTTAGAAAATGTAGAGCTAATAAAAAAAAAAATATTAAAATCTGTAACAGATAGTGAAAATCCACCTAATATACGATATGATCTATCTAAAAAACCTGGAGTTTCTAATTTACTAGAAATTTTAGCATGCATAAAAAAGAAAAATATAAAAGAATTAGAAAAAAAATTTTTTGATACTAAATCATACAAAAAATTCAAATGTATAGTTGCTGAAGAAGTATGTAAAAAAATTGAGAAAATACAAAAAAAATATTTTTTTATTAGAAAAGAAGAGAATTATCTTAAATCTATTTTATTAAAAGGCTCTATTATAGCTAAAAAAATAGCAAAAAAAAATCTTACAAAAATTTATCAAAAATTACACTTAAAATAAAAATTACTACTATTTTGTTTATAAAAATAGAAATTTTATATATACTACTAAGAATTTTGTATATAAAAATTGTAAAATTTTGTACTAATTTTTTTAAAAATAAAAAATTACTTAATAAAATTTATAGAATTTATTAAAAATAGTACTAGACAAAAATTAAAATTTATTTTAATGAAAGAAAATATTTTAAAAAAAAAAATTCTGATTATTGATAATTATGATTCTTTTACTTGGAATATATACCAATATATAAAAATATTTTGCAAAAAAGTATTCGTTTTTTATAACGATAAAATTGATATAAAAAAAATTAGAAAAATCAATCCGAATAGTATTATTATTTCTCCTGGTCCTGGTATACCAAAAGATTCTGGAGTCTGTAAAAAAATAATGAAAAATTTCCATAAGAAAATCCCTATACTAGGAGTATGTTTAGGGCATCAAATTATAGGAGAATTCTTTGGAGCTAAATTAAAAAATTCACCAATCATAATGCATGGAAAAACTTCTATTCTTTTTAGAAAAAAATCTAAAATATTTTATAAGATTCCTAATAAAATTTTAGTTAACAGGTACCATTCTTACGTAGTAAGTTTAAAAAAATTTCCAAATTGTCTAAAAATTATAGCTCATACAAAATCAAAAAGAAATTTAGAAATTATGGCAATTGAACATAAAAAATTTCCAGTATATGGAGTGCAATTTCATCCAGAAAGTATATTTACAGAATTTGGAAAAGAAATATTATATAATTTTTTATCTATTTAACTCATTTTATTATTTGATCCTAAAATTTCATTTTAAATAAAATATAAAAATTTTTATAATAGAAAGAATCTAATTTATAATTTACTAATTTTAAAAATTAGTACAATTTTGTAAAAATTAAAAAACTTTATTTATGAATTAATAAAAACAACAAAATTTCTATAAGGAAGGTACTTATGAGTACAATTAATCAATTAGTTAGAAAAAAAAGATCTATAAAATCTATAAAAAGTAGTGTTCCAGCTTTATCTAAGTGTCCACAAAAAAGAGGAGTTTGTACTAGAGTGTATACTACTACTCCTAAAAAACCAAATTCTGCTCTTCGTAAAGTATGTAGAGTTAGATTAACTAATGGGTTTGAAGTTACCTCTTATATAGGAGGAGAAGGTCATAATTTACAAGAGCATTCCGTAGTTTTGATAAGAGGAGGTAGAGTAAAAGATCTTCCAGGAGTGAGGTATCATACAATTAGAGGTGCTTTGGATTGTTCTGGGGTAAAAAATAGAAAAAAAAGCAGATCTAAGTACGGAGTAAAAAAAAATAAAACATAATAAAATAGTAAAAATTTTGGAGTTCTACAAATGTCTAGAAAAAAATTTATTGGACAGAGAAAAATACTACCAGATCCTAAATTCGGTTCTGTTCTTTTAGCAAAATTTATTAATATTTTGATGTTCGATGGAAAAAAATCTTTAGCAGAAAAAATAGTGTATAAAGCACTCAAAATATGTGCTAAAAAATCAGGAAAAAGTAGGATTGAAACTTTCGAATCCGCATTAGAAAATGTTAAACCTAGTGTTGAAGTTAAATCTAGAAGAGTAGGAGGATCAACATATCAAGTTCCAGTAGAAGTAAAAAGTAGCAGAAAAAATACTTTAGCAATGCGTTGGATTATAGAATCTGCTAGAAAGAGAAAAGAAAAATCTATGTTCTTAAAATTAGCAGAAGAAATTTCTGACGCAGAAAAAAATAGAGGTTTTTCTGTTAAAAGAAAAGAAGATATGCATAAAATTGCTGAAGCAAATAAAGCTTTTGCTCATTATAGATGGTAACTTAATTTAAATAAAGGAGTATAATTTGACAAAAACTACACCAATTCAAAGATATAGGAATATAGGAATTAGTGCTCACATAGATGCTGGAAAAACAACAACTACTGAAAGAATACTGTTTTATACAGGAGTAAACCATAAAATTGGAGAAGTCCATCATGGTTCAGCTACTATGGATTGGATGGATCAAGAACAAGAAAGAGGCATTACAATTACTTCTGCAGCAACAACTTGTTTTTGGAGTGGTATGGCAAATCAATTTGAGCCTCATAGAATTAATATCATTGATACTCCAGGACATGTAGATTTTACTATAGAAGTAGAAAGATCTATGAGAATTCTAGATGGAGTAGTAATGATATACTGCGCTGTTGGAGGAGTACAACCTCAATCAGAAACTGTTTGGAGACAGGCAAATAGATATAAAATTCCCAGAATTGCTTTCGTAAATAAAATGGACAGAATTGGAGCGAATTATTTTCTTGTTATAAAACAGTTAAAAGAAAGATTACTTGCAAATCCTATTCCAATTCATCTATCTATAGGATCTGAAGAAAATTTTACAGGTATTATTGATTTAATAAAGATGAAGGCAATACATTGGAAAGACAATGATCAAGGAATATCTTTCACATATTCAGAAATTCCTCATTTTCTAAAAGAAATTTCTTTTAAATACAATCAAAAAATTATAGAATCTGCTGCAGAATCTTCAGAAGATCTTTTAGAAAAATATATTTCAGGAAAAAAATTAACAGAAAAAGAAATAAAATCTGGACTAAGAAAAAGAGTTCTAAATAACGAAATTACTTTAGTAACTTGTGGTTCAGCATTCAAAAATAAAGGAGTGCAGTCCATGTTAGATGCTATAGTAGAATACCTTCCTTCTCCAAAAGATCTTCCTCCAATTTATGGAATAGATGAGAAGAGTGAAAAGAAAATTTTTAGAAAATCTGATGAAAATGAGCCTTTTTCAGCTTTAGCTTTTAAAATATCCAACGATGCATTTTCTGGAAATTTAACATTTTTTAGAGTATATTCTGGAAAAATACATTCTGGTTGTACAATTTTAAACTCTACAAAGAAAAAAAAAGAAAGAATAGGAAGAATAGTACAGATGCATGCTAATAAAAGAGAAGAAATTAGGGAAGTAAAAGCTGGAGATATTGCAGCTGCAGTAGGGCTTAAACAAATTACAACTGGAGATACTCTTTGTGATTTAGAAAATCCCATTATACTAGAAAAAATGGCATTTCCTGATCCAGTTATTTCAGTTGCTATAGAACCAAAAACAAGAGCAGATCAGGAAAAAATGAGTTTGGCACTAAATAAATTAGCACAGGAAGATCCTTCATTTAAAGTATGGATTGATCAAGAATCTGGACAAACAGTAATTGCAGGTATGGGAGAACTTCATTTAGAAATACTGATAGAAAGAATGAAAAGAGAATTTCAAGTTCTTGCTAATGTTGGAAAAACTCAAGTAGCTTATAGAGAAACTATAAAAAAATCTGTAGAACAAGAAGGAAAATTTATTAGACAATCTGGTGGTAGAGGACAATTTGGGCATGTTTGGATCAGAATAGAACCCATAAAAAAATCTGAAAATAAAATTTATAGATTTGTTAATAAGATAGTTGGAGGAACTATACCGAAAGAATACATACCTGCTATTGATAAAGGAATAAGAGAACAAATTAAAAGTGGAGTTTTAGCTGGATATCCCATAGTAAATGTTCAAGTTACAGTGTTTGATGGATCATTTCATGAAGTAGATTCTTCTGAAATAGCTTTTAAAATAGCTAGTTCTATTGCATTTAAAGAGGGATTTATGAAAGCTAATCCTGTAATTTTAGAACCAATTATGTCTGTAGAAATAGAGACTCCAGAGCAATATATGGGAGATGTAATAGGAGATCTAAATAGAAGAAGAGGAACAATAGAAAGTATGGAAAGTTTTTCTTTTGGAAAAAAAATTAAATCAAGTATTCCTTTATCTGAAATGTTTGGTTACGCCACTGATTTAAGATCTCAAACACAAGGAAGAGCTTGCTATTCTATGGAATTTTTGAAATACCAAGAGGCTCCAAAAAATATTTCTGAAAAAATTATTATTGAAAGAAAAAAATAAATATTATTTATAATTTTCAAATAGTTTCTATTGCTTACTGAAAATATTTGTGTATAGTAAAGATTTATAATTTCTGCAAAATTTATTTTTAAATATATTTATAATCTAATAATAGAGAATTATAGTCAATGCAAAAGCAAAGAATAAGAATACGATTAAAAGCATTTGATCATAGATTGATAGATCGATCGACAGTAGAAATTGTGAAAACAGCAAAGAGAACAGGAGCACAAGTTAGAGGTCCAATACCTTTGCCTACAAAAAAAGAAAGATTTACAATTCTAATTTCTCCTCATGCAAATAAAGATGCTAGAGATCAATACGAGATTCGAACACATAAAAGATTAGTTGATATAGTAGAACCTACTGAAAAAACAGTAGATGCTTTAATGAAATTAGATCTTGCAGCTGGTGTAGATGTACAAATTAGCTTAGGATAAATAAAGGTAATTTTATGATAGGTTTAGTAGGAAAAAAAATTGGTATAACTAGAATTTTTGATCAAAAAGGAAATTCAATACCAGTTACAATTGTAAAATTTGAAGATAACTTTATAGTTTCTATTAAAACAAAAAAAAAACATGGATATTCTGCTATACAAGTGACAACAGGAGAAAAAAAAAATAAAAAAGTCAAAAAACCATATTTAGGAATTTTTTTAAAGTCCTCTTTAACTCCAGGTATAGGATTATGGGAATTTAGAACAAATAAAGAAAATTATAAGATTGGTCAAAAAATAAATCTAAAAATATTTTCAAAAGTCAAAAAAGTAGATATCTTGGGATATTCAAAAGGTAAAGGATTTTCCGGTACCATAAAAAGATGGCATTTTAGATCTCAAGATGCCACACATGGTAATTCTCTATCTCATAGAGCGCCTGGTTCTATTGGACAAAATCAAACTCCAGGAAGGACATTTAAAGGAAAAAAAATGTCTGGAAGGTTAGGCAATAAAAAAGTCACTATACAAAATTTAAAAATTATTCGTATTGATGAAGAAAAAAATATTTTGCTAGTAAAAGGATGTGTCCCTGGATCAGTAGGAGGAAATATTATCGTAAAACCAGCAATTAAAATTTATTTTAAATAAAGAGGAAATATGTATATTCCTATAGAAAAAGTTATAAAAAAAAAAAAAGAACTATTTAGTATTTTTCAAACTCAATATAATCCAAACTTAGTACATCAAGTATTGAACTACTATAATTACAGTATACATAAAGGTAGATCTGTACAAAAAAATAGATCGTGTGTAAAAGGATCAAATAGAAAACCTTGGAAACAGAAAGGTACTGGAAGAGCAAGATCAGGAAGTGTGAAAAGTCCGATATGGAGATCAGGTGGAGTAACTTTTGGTACTAAAATAAAAAAAGGAAAAATAAAAATTAATAAAAGAATGTACAAATTAGCTATAAAATCAATTTTTTCAGAGCTATTTAGAAAAAAAAAAATATTTTTTATAGAAAAAATAGATTTAAAAACTAATAAAACTAAAGATTTTTTAAATTCTATAGAATTTATGGAACCAAAAAAGTACAACATTTTAATTATTTCAGAAGAAATTTCAAAAAATCTTTTTCTTGCTTCTAGAAATTTAAAAAAAATAAAAATTATAAAAGTTCAAAATATTAATCCAGTTAATTTAATTTCTTATCAAAAAATAGTAATTTTTTTAAATTCTATTAAAAAAATAAAGGAAAACCTGCATGAATGATAATTTCCATCCTTTTAAAGTAATAAAAAATATGCATATTTCAGAAAAATCTTCTGTTTCTTTTGAAAAAAATAGAACAATTGTTGTTAGAGTTCCAAAAAATACTAATAAAAAAATTATTAAATATTGTTTTGAAAAAATTTTTAAAATTAAAATCAAAAAAATTAATACTTTAGTTGTGAAAGGAAAGAAAAAAAAGTATAAAAATTTTTTTGGAAGAAGAAAAGATTATAAAAAAGCTTATTTGATTGCTGAAAAAGGACAAAATTTGAAGTCTATTAGTAATATTAGATAAAATATTAATTGAATAAAATTATGATAATTATAAGATGTAAACCAACTTCTCCTGGTAGAAGGCATTTAATAAAAATAAAAAGTCAAGAAATAACTAAATTTAAGAAAAAAAAAAATAAATCTTTATTAAAGAAAATTAAAAAAACTGGAGGAAGAAATAATATTGGAAGAATTACCACAAGACATATAGGAGGGGGACAAAAAAGAAAATACAGATTAATAGATTTTAAGAGAAACAAAGATAATATCTTTGCTAAAGTTTTAAGAATAGAATACGATCCTAATCGTTCTGCAAATATAGCGTATTTAGTATATCAAGATGGGGAGAAAAGATATGTTATTGCTCCAAAAGGGATAAAAGTTGGAGATAAAATACAATCTGGAGAAAATATAGATATTAGAATAGGAAATTGTTTACCAATTAAAAATATTCCTATAGGAATAAATATTTTTAATATAGAAATTAAAGCAAAAAAAGGGGGTCAAATAGCAAGATCTGCAGGATCTTACGCACAAATTTTATCAAAAGAAGAAAATTATGCAACTATTAGATTACGATCAGGAGAAATTCGAAAAATACATACTAGTTGTAGAGCTACAATAGGAGAAGTTGGAAATAACGAACATATGCTACGTTCTTTAGGAAAAGCAGGAGCAAAAAGATGGCATGGAATTAGACCAACAGTAAGAGGAACTGCAATGAATCCTATAGATCATCCTCATGGAGGAGGAGAAGGAAAAAATTTTGGTAAACATCCTGTTTCTCCTTCTGGAATACAAAGTAAGGGAAAAAAAACAAGAAAAAATAAAAGAACTGATAAATATATAATTAAGAAAAAAACAAAAAAATAATAAATAATGGAGAAAAATTTTGCCAAGATCTATTAAAAAAGGTCCATTTATTGATAAACATTTACTAAAAAAAGTAGAAAAAGCAATAAAAGAAAAAAGTAGAAAACCAATTCGTACCTGGTCTCGTCGCTCTACTATTTTCCCTAATATGGTAGGTTTAACTATTTCCGTTCATAATGGTAAAACTCACATACCGATTTACATTTTAGACGAAATGGTAGGACATAAATTAGGAGAATTTGCTCCTACTAGAACTTATAGAGGGCATAATAAAGAGAAAAAAGAAAAAAACAAAGGAAAAAGAGAGTAATATATGAAAGAAATATTAGCAAAGCATCTTTATGCTAAATCTTCAGCACAAAAAATTCGTTTAATAGCAAATTTAATAAAAGGAAAAAAAGCTATTCTTGCTTTACAAATACTACAGTTTAGTAAAAAAAAATCTGCTTTTCTTTTATATAAAGTACTAAAATCTGCTATAGCAAATTCTGAAAATAATTATGGAATTTTACCTAAATACCTATTTATAAAGAAAGTTTTTATTGATAAAGCAGTATCAATGAAACGAATTATGCCAAGAGCTAAAGGAAAAGCTGATAGAATTCTTAAAAGAACAAGTCATATTACTTTAATTCTATCTTCAAAACAACGATAAAAGGAGATTTGCTAAAATGGGACAAAAAGTTCATCCTAATGGAATTCGATTAGGTATAATAAGATCTTGGAGTTCAATTTGGTATGTAGAAAAAAAAGAATTTGCTAAAAATTTACAAAGTGATTTTGAAGTTAGAGAATTTTTAAAGAAAAAATTATCTAAAGCATCAGTTTCAAAAGTTATTATAGAAAGACCAGCAAAAAGTATTCGTGTTACGATATATACAGCTAGACCTGGAATTATAATAGGAAAAAAAGGAGAAGATGTAGAAAAACTAAGAAAGGATATAGCAAAAATATCTGGTGTTCCAGCAAAAATTAATATTTCTGAAATTAGAAAACCAGAAATAAATGCAAAATTAGTAGCTGAATCAATTTCAATGCAATTAGAAAAAAGAGCTATGTTTCGTAGAGTAATCAAACGTTCTGTACAAAATGCTATTAGAACAGGAGCTAAAGGTATAAAAATTGAAATTAGTGGAAGATTAGGAGGAACAGAAATAGCTAGAACAGAATGGCATAGAGAAGGAAGAGTACCTCTTCATACTTTTAGAGCAGATATAGATTATAGTGACTCTGTAGCAAAAACAAACTACGGAATTATAGGTGTAAAAGTTTGGATTTTTAAAGGAGAAATACTTGGTAAAACTAATATAGAAAGAAAAAAAAAGAAAAATAACAGTAAATATAATAAAAATTGAGAATACTTATTATGTTACAACCAAAAAATACAAAATATAGAAAAATGCAAAAAGGAAGAAATAAGGGAATTGCTTCAAAAACAACACTACAATTTGGATCTTATGGATTAAAAGCTGTTACAAGAGGAAGAATTACTGCTCAACAGATAGAATCAGCTAGAAGAGTAATAACTAGATCTGTAAAAAGACAAGGAAAAATTTGGATATGTATTTTCCCAGATAAACCAATTACTAAAAAACCTCTTGAAGTCAGAATGGGAAAAGGAAAAGGAAATGTAGAATATTGGGTTGCAATAGTGAAACCAGGAACTATTTTATATGAAGTAGAAAATTTTTCTGAAGAAGAAGCAAAATGTGCTTTTAATCTTGCCTCTGCTAAACTTCCTGTAAAAACTATTTTTGTAAAAAAGGAATACTAAAATGAATATTGACGAAATGAGAAAAAAAAATAGTAAGCAACTATTTGATGAAATTCTTCTTCTTTTAAAAGAACAATTTAATTTAAGAATGCAAATTTCTAAAGAAAAGAAAAAAACACATCTTTTTAGTAGATCAAGAAAAAATATTGCTAGAATTAAAACAATATTGAAAGAAAGAGAAAGGTCTTCCAATGTCAAAAAAAAATAGTAAAACTTTATTAGGATATATTGTTAATAATAAAATGAAGAAAACTATTATAGTTTCTGTAAACAGAATTGTAAAGCATAAAATCTATAAGAAAATAATCAGAAAAACCACAAAACTACAAGTTCATGACGAAAAAAATATTGGAAAAATAGGAGATTTAGTTAGAATAAAAGAATGCAGACCTATTTCAAAAAAAAAATCTTGGATTCTAATCAAAATAGTACAAAAAACCAAAAATTTATAAAAATAAGAGAAATACTATGATTCAAGAAAGAAC
Organism: bacterium endosymbiont of Pedicinus badii; assembly: GCF_002075085.1. Taxonomy (GTDB): domain Bacteria; phylum Pseudomonadota; class Gammaproteobacteria; order Enterobacterales; family Enterobacteriaceae; genus PRUG. The sequence goes on from NZ_LKAS01000002.1 coordinate 146,554, forward strand.
TATATTGCGTGTTGCAGATAATTCTGGAGCAAAAAATGTAATTTGTATAAAAGTATTAGGAGGTTCAAAAAGAAGATATGCAAATATTGGAGATATTATAAAAATTGCAGTTAAAGAAGCAATACCAAGATCAAAAGTAAATAAAGGAGAAGTACTAAAAGCAGTAGTAATAAGAACAAAGTTTGGAATCAGAAGGAAAGACGGAACTCAAATAAAATTCGATCAAAATGAATGCGTTCTTCTTAATAATACTACAGAACAAATTATAGGAACAAGGATATTTGGTCCTGTTACTAGAGAATTAAGAAAAGATAAATTCATGAAAATAATTTCTTTAGCACCAGAAGTGCTGTAATTTTTGGAGGAAAATTTGTCAAGAAAAATTAAGAAAGATGACGAAGTCATAGTTATATCAGGAAAAGAAAAAGGAAAAGTTGGAAAAGTGATAAAAATAAAAAATAAATTAAAAGTATTTATTTCTGGTATTAATATGGTCAAAAAACATAAAAAACCAAATCCAAATGAAAAAGATTCTGGAGGAATTATAGAAAAAGAAGCTCCTATCAATATATCCAATGTAGCTATCTTTAATAGATACACAAAAAAAGCAGATAAAGTTAGGTTTATATTTGAAAAAGAAAAAAAAATAAGAATTTTTAAATCCAATAAGAAGCGTATATAAAATTTAAAATAATATGAAAGAATACTACAAGAGTAAAATAGTACACAGAATGATGGAAAAGTTTTCTTACAAATCAATTATGCAAGTACCAAAAATAAAAAAAATTGTCATTAACATAGGAGTTGGAAAATCTATTTTAGATAAAAAATTTTTAGAAAATGCTATAGTTGATTTGCAAAAAATATCTTGCCAAAAACCAATTGTCACAAAAGCTAAAAAATCTATATCTAGTTTTAAACTAAGACAAGGATACGCAATTGGTTGCAAAGTAACACTTAGAAAAAATAATATGTGGAATTTTTTAAAAAAGATTATTTTTATAGCAATACCTAGAATTAGGGATTTTAGAGGATTTTCAAAAAAATCTTTTGATCAAAAGGGAAACTATAATATAGGTATTAGAGAACAAATTATATTTCCAGAAATAGATTACGAAAAAATTGATTGTATTAGAGGCATGAATATAACTTTAGTAACAAGTGCGAAATCAAAAATAGAAGGTTATGAACTTTTAAAATTTTTTGGTTTTCCTTTTTATGATTAGCTTTTTAGGAGAAAATATGACCAAAAAATCAATAATAGCTAGAGAATTAAAAAGAAAAAAATTAGCAAAAAAATTTTTTAAAAAAAGAAAAAAATTAAAAAAAATTATATCTGATAGAACAGTAAATCAAAAAGAAAGATGGAAAGCTGTTATGCAGTTACAATCTTTACCTAGAGATTCTAGTATTTCTAGACAAAGAAATAGATGTATGCAAACTGGAAGACCTCATGCATTTTTAAGAAAATTTGGAATGAGTCGTATGAAAGTTAGAGAAGCAGCTATGAAAGGAGAAATACCTGGCCTCAGAAAGGCAAGTTGGTAAAATATTAGGAGAAATTATGAGTCTACAAGATCCAATTGCAAATTTTTTAACTAGCATAAGAAATGCTCAAAAAGCTAGAAAAAAATCAATTTTTTCAACTTATTCAAAAATAAAATACGAAATTGCCAAAATTTTAGAAAAAGAGGGATATATACAAAATTGTGATTTAAAAAAAAAAAAGTTTTTTTGTATTAAAATTGTACTAAAGTACTTCCAAAAGCAACCAGTAATAGAAAATATTAAAAGAATTAGTAAACCTGGGTTAAGAATATATTCTAAAAAAAAAGATATTCCTAAAATTATGGGAGGTATGGGAATCGTAATACTTTCCACATCTAAAGGAATTATGACAGATAAGAAAGCAAGAAAAATGAATCTAGGTGGAGAAATTATTTGTTCTATTTCATAAATTGGAAATAACATGTCTCGTATAGCTAAATTGCCAATAGAAATTCCTACAGAAGTAGTAGTTTCATTGAGAAAAAAATCAATTTTTATAGAAGGAAAAAAAGGAAAATTAGAATTTTTTATTCATAATTGCTTAATTATAGAAATAAAAAAAAATAAAATCTATATAAAAGTAGGAAAAGATACTTCAAAAAACTGGTCTATTGCAGGAACATCAAGAGCAATACTAAACAATATGATTTTAGGAGTAAAAAATGGTTTTGTAAAAAAACTTATTTTATTTGGTGTAGGATATAGAGCTTCTGTTAAAAATAGTATTTTAGAATTATTTTTAGGATTTTCGCATAGTATTAAGTACAAATTACCAGAAGGAATATTAGCAGAATGTAAAAAAAATTCGCAAATTCTTATTAAAGGTATTGATAAACAAAAAGTTGGACAAGTAGCTGCAGAAATTCGTTCTTATAGACCACCAGAACCGTATAAAGGAAAAGGAATAAGGTATAGTGATGAAATTATTAAAATTAAAGAAACTAAAAAGAAATAAAGATTATGAAAAAAAAAATAATTAGAAAAAGAAGAGCAAAAAATGCTAGAAAAAAAATAGAAAATTTAGATATCTTTAGACTTTCTGTATACAAAACTGCTAAACATATTTATTCACAAATTTTTTCTATTGATAACAAATCAACAATTGTTTCTGCTTCTACAATAGAAAAAAAAATTAGAAAAGATCTTTCTAAAACTGGAAGTATAGAAGCAGCTAAAAAAATAGGAAGAATAATAGCTAAAAGAGCTATTGCTAAAAATATCAAAAGAGTAGCATTTGATCGATCTGGTTTTAAGTATCATGGAAAAATAAAAATTTTAGCGGAATCTGCAAGAGAATTTGGACTGAAGTTTTAAATATTATGAAATTTAAGAAGGAATTATGCAAATAGATAAAATAAACGGAGATCTTAAAGAAAAATTAATTTCTGTAAATCGAGTTTCTAAAACAGTTAAGGGAGGAAGAATATTTAGTTTTACAGCATTAACGGTTGTAGGAAACGGAAACGGAAAAGTAGGTTTTGGATACGGAAAGGCAAGAGAAGTTCCTATAGCAATACAAAAGGCTATGGAAAAAGCTAAAAAAAACATGATTAATGTATTTTTAAAGAATGGAACAATACAGTACAAAATATACGGGAAATACATAAAATCTAAAATTTTTATGCAACCTGCATCTGAAGGTACAGGAATTATTGCAGGTGGATCCATGAGGCCAATATTAGAAGTTTTAGGAATAAGAAATATACTCACTAAAATATACGGTTCTACTAATCCTATGAATGTTGTTAGAGCTACTATTGAATCTCTAAAAAATATGAAATCAGTGTACTATATTTCTAAAAAGAGAGGAAAATCAATACAAGAGATTTTTGAATAAGATGAAAAATAAATTTTTTAAAATTGTACAAATAAAAAGTACTATAGGGAAAAAACCAAAACACAGAGCTACTATTTTATGTTTAGGTTTGAAAAAAATAGGAAGTATATCTATAGTAAAAAATACTAAATCAATAAGAGGTATGATGAATTTAGTTTCTTATATGATCAAATTTGAGGAATTTTATGAAAATAAATAAAATTTCTTTAAAAACTAAAAAAAAAAAGAAAAAAAGATTGGGAAGAGGAATTGGATCAGGATTTGGAAAAACATGTGGAAGAGGACATAAGGGGCAAAAATCTAGATCTGGATTTTCTATAAAAAGAGGTTTTGAGGGAGGACAGATGCCTTTGTACAGAAGGCTTCCGAAATTTGGATTCAATTCAAGAAAATCTAAAGTTAGATTTAAGGAGATTCAACTTTTTAGTCTTCAAAAAATTTTCGATAGTAGTAAAAAAATAAATCTGAATTTTTTAAAAGAAAAAAAGATTATTTCTAAAAACATAAAATTCGTAAAAATAATACTATCTAAAAAGATACTTAAAAATCCATTAAAAATAGAAGGACTAAAAATTACTAAGGGAGTGAATTTAGCAATTAAAAAATTGAGTGAAAATTTGGAGAAATAACACATGGTGCAAAATTTTTATTCAACAATTTTGAGAAATAAAAATGGAATAAAAGAAATTAAAAAAAGAGTTTTTTTTGTATTTTTGATACTAGTTGTATTTAGAATAGGATCTTATATTCCTATACCAGGTATAGATACCACAATACTATCAAAACTCTTAGAAAAAAATAAAGGAACGATAATAGAAATGTTTAATATGTTTTCTGGAGGTTCTTTTAGTAGAGCTTCTATATTTTCTTTAGGTATTATGCCGTATATATCTTCTTCCATAATAGTGCAAATGCTAACAGTTGTACATCCTTCTTTTTCAGAAATGAAAAAAAATGGAGAATCTGGAAGAAAAAAAATTAGTCTATACACTAGATATGGAGCATTATGCATTTCTATTTTACAAGCAATTGGAATATCATTTGGACTTCCTAATTTACCAGGAATGCAAGATCTTATAATAAATTCTAGTTTCGAATTTTATTCTACAGCAATTATAAGTTTGGTTTGTGGTTCAGTGTTTCTAATGTGGTTGGGAGAAATTGCCTCAGAAAGAGGTATAGGAAGTGGAACATCTATAATAATTTTCGCTGGAATTGTTGCTGGATTACCTCAAGCAATAGCAAATACTATAGAACAAACTAGACAAGGGGAATTGCATTTTTTTTCGTTTCTGTTCGTTTGTTTGCTAGTTTTTTTAACAACTTTTCTAGTAGTTTTTGTAGAAAGGGGACAAAGAAAAATTACTGTGCATTATCCAAAAAGACAACAAGGAAGAAAAATATATAACTCTCATTGTACACATCTTCCTCTAAAAGTTAATATGGCTGGAGTTATCCCTGCTATATTTGCATCCAGTGTTGTTTTGTTTCCTGTTACCTTACTTTCTTGGTTTGGAAATAAAAATATAAAATTCCTTAACTTTATTACTTACAATTTGCAACCGGGAAAGCTTTTCTATATCTTTTTATACACTGCTACGATTATATTTTTTTGTTTTTTTTACACACATTTAATGTTTAATGCAAAAGAAACAGCAGAAAATTTAAAAAAATCTGGTGCTTTCTTACCTGGAATCAGACCTGGAATACAAACTTCTATACATATAGAAAAGATTATGAATAGATTAACTTTTTTAGGATCAATATATATATCATTAATTTGCTTAGTTCCAGAATTTATGCATAATGCGCTGAAAGTACCATTTTATTTTGGAGGGACTTCTTTATTAATTGTAGTTGTAGTAATAATCGATTTTATTTCGCAAATTCAAACTTTAATTTTGTCTAATCAGTACGAATCTGTTTTCAAAAAAGCAAATCTGAAAAGTTTTTATAAAAAATAACGGATATTTTAAAATGAAAGTTAGAGCTTCAGTAAAAAAAATATGTAGAAACTGTAAAATTGTACGAAGAAAAAGAGTTTTGAGAATTATTTGTAAAGTCGATCCAAAACATAAACAAAGACAAGGTTAAAATATGATCCGAATTGCTGGAATTAATATATCAGACGAAAAACATGTTTTTATTGGATTAACTTCTATATATGGAATAGGAAAGAGTCTTTCTTATAAAATTTGTAATTCTTTAAAAATAGAAGCAAATAAAAAAATTAAGTACTTATCTGAGGAAGAAATTGAAAAAATAAGACATGAAGTATCAAAGCTATTAATAGAAGGGGATTTAAGAAGAGAAAAAAATCTAAATATTAAAAGATTAATAGATATTGGATCGTATAGAGGAATTAGACATAAATGGCGTCTTCCAGTTCGTGGTCAGAGAACAAAGACAAATGCTAGAACCAGAAAAGGTCCTAGAAAACCAATAAAAAGGTAAGGAAAATTTATGAAAAAAACTTTTTCTAAAAATAAAAAAAAAAAAAGAAAAAATATAAAAGATGGAATTGCACATATACATGCTTCTTTTAATAATACAATCATAACTATAAGTGATAGACAAGGAAATACTTTAGGTTGGGCTACTTCTGGAGGTTCCGGTTTTAGAGGTTCTAGAAAATCTACTCCTTTTGCTGCACAAGTTGCTACAGAAAGATGTATAGAATCTGTTAAAGAATATGGAATAAAAAATTTAGAAGTTATGGTAAAGGGTCCTGGTCCAGGTAGAGAATCTGCAATTAGAACTCTAAATTCTGCAGGTTTTAGAATAACTAATATTACTGATGTAACTCCTATACCTCATAATGGTTGTAGACCTCCTAAAAAAAGAAGAGTATAAAATAGGGGGATTTAAATGGCAAAATATTTAGGATCAAAACTCAAAATTAGTAGAAGAGAAGGGACAGATTTATTTTTAAAATCTGGAATTAGATCTATAGAATCAAAATGTAAAATTGGACAATTACCTGGACAACATAATTTAAAAAAACCAAGATTTTCTGATTATGGAAAACAACTGAGAGAAAAACAAAAAGTAAAAAAAATTTATGGAATATTAGAAAAACAATTTAGAAATTATTATAAAAAATCTTCTAAAATGAAAGGTATACCTGGAGAAAATCTACTTCTTCTTTTAGAAAGAAGATTAGATAATATAATTTATCGTATGGGATTTGGATGTACTAGAATAGAATCAAGGCAGATTGTAAATCATAAATTCGTTTTAGTAAATAAAAAAATTGTTAATATTCCTTCCTATCAAATTAAAGTAGGAGATAAAATTTATATAAAAAAGAAAGCACAAAATCATTCTAGAATTATTTCTTCTATAGAAATATCTGAATCTAGAGAAAAAGCATCTTGGATAGAAGTAGATTATAAAAAAATGCAAGGAACTATAAAAAGATTTCCAGAAAGAAATGAACTTTATTCAGATATAAATGAGCATTTAATTATTGAATTTTATTCAAAATAAAATTTTGTGAGGAAAAAATGCAAAATTCTATAATGAATTTTTTAACTCCTAGAATTGTAGAAATAGAAAAAATTGATTTAACACATAGCAAAGTTACTTTGGAACCGTTAGAAAGAGGTTTTGGTCACACTTTAGGAAATGCATTAAGAAGAGTTCTTTTATCATCCATGCCAGGTTATGCAGTTACAGAAGTAGAGATAGAAGGTGTACTACATGAGTACAGTACAAAAGAAGGAGTTCGTGAAGATATTTTAGAAATACTACTAAATCTAAAAGAACTCTCAGTTGTACTAAAAGAAAAACAAAGTACTATTGTAACTGTTGAAAAATTTGGAATTGGAAAAGTGACGGCAGCAGATATAATCCATTCAGAAGAAATTAAAATTGTAAAACCAGATCAAGTTTTATGCCATTTAACAGACAAAAAATCTTCTATAAAAATGAAAATTAAAATAGAAAAAGGAAGAGGATATTCAACTGCTGCTAATAGAATTAGAAATTTAAAAAATTCTAGACCAATAGGTAGATTATTTTTAGATGCTTGTTATAGTCCTATAGAAAGAATATCATATGCAGTAGAAGCTGCTAGAGTAGAACAAAGAACTGATTTAGATAAACTAATTATAGAGATTAAAACAAACGGAACAATAGAACCAGATTTTGCAATAAGAAAAGCAGCAACAATACTATCAGAACAACTATCATCTTTCGTAGATTTACAAGATATTAAAAAACAAAAAAAAGAAAAAGAATTACCAAAATTTGATCCTATACTACTTAAGAATGTGGATGATTTAGAATTGACAGTAAGATCAGCAAATTGCTTAAAAGCTGAATCTATACAGTATATAGGAGATTTAGTGCAAAAAACAGAAGTAGAACTACTAAAAACTCCTAATTTAGGAAAAAAATCTCTTACAGAAATTAAAGATGTTCTATCTTCTAGAGGATTATCTTTAGGAACTAAACTAAAAAATTGGAATCCAGAAAAAATAAAAAAAGAAAATAAATAAAATTCAAAAAGAGAGAATATGAGACATAAAAAAATTGGAAAAAGATTAAATCTTAAATCAGATCATAGAAGATCATTATTTAAAAATCTAGCATATTCTTTAATAAAAAAAGAAATAGTTCTTACTACTTTGCAAAAAGCAAAGGAATTAAAGAGATTTATAGAACCTATAATTAATTTAACAAAGAAAAATAGTATACACAATAAAAGAAAAGTCTTTTCTCTTATGAAAGATAAAGGAATTGTTAAAAAATTATTTTCTGAAATACGTAATAGATTTATGCATACGAAAGGAGGATACACAAGAATTATAAAATCTCATTTTAGAAAAGGAGATAGTGCAAATATGGCATACATAGAAATTTTAAGAAGAAAAAAAAATAAAATAAAAAAATAGCAACTACAAATTTTTTATCATAGAAAATAATTCTTCTTCTTTTTCTAAAAAGAAGATTATTCTATCTCCATCTTCTATTAAAATTTCAATACTTTCTCTATATATGTAGACTTTTTCCTTTTTTACAATTGCTATAATAAAAAAGTTTGTAGAAAATTTTATTGTATTTATCTTAATTCCTATCATTTTAGAAAAATTTTTATTTTTTTTTACTATAATTTCTATAACTTTTTTATCATTCTTATATTGAAGAAGAGTTAAATTATTTATAGAATACTGTTTTTTATATTTATATTTCAAAAAAGAAGAAAAAATTTCTAATTTTTTAGAAAAAAAATAATCTATTTTATCAATTTCTTTTATAATATTTATATAAGAAACTTTTGTAATCATTGCTAAATTACTTTTAGCTCCCATCTTTTTAGCTAGGATTGCTGATATAATATTTTCTTCGTCATTTTTTGTAATTGAAATAAATAAATCTACTTGTTTGATATTTTCCTCTTTCATTAAATTTCGATCTGAATATTTTCCAAATAAAATAGTAACGTTCTGTAATTTTTTTGCTAAATTATCTGCTCTTTTAAAATTTTTTTCAATCAATTTTATAATATAATTATTTTTTAAATACTTAATTAACTCTATCCCTATACTATTTCCTCCGAAAATCATAATTCTTTTATAGACTCTATTTTTAATTTGTTTTACAAATTTTTTTAAATTTTTTGTATCTAAAATGCAAAAAATTTCATCTTTTAAATAAATTTTTGTTTCTTCTTTTGGGTAAAAAATTCTGTTTTTTCTGAGTATAGCAAATAAAAAAAAGTTTATACTAAAGTACTGGTATAATTCTTTTATTCTTTTTCCTAAAAAAATGCTTTTCTTACAAATATCTACGGATACAAAACTGATTTTCTTTTTTGCAAATTCTACTACTCTCAAGAGTCCTGGATATTTAATAATTTTATAGATACTTTTTGAAAGAATTTTTTTTGGAATTATTAAAAAATCTATAGGTATGCTTTTTTTTCTGAAAAGGTTTTTTGATTCTTGAATATATTTATTTGATTTTATTTTTGCTATACAAGTTGGAATTTTAAAAAGAATACTAGATATTTGACAAATGATAATATTTATTTCATCTGAATTAGTTGTAGCTATTAAAATGTCACATTCTTGTGCTTGTGCACTTCTTAAAATTTTTGGATGAGAACCAAATCCATTGATTGTTTTTAAATCAAATTTATTTTGTATACTTCTAATTTGATTTTTATCAACATCTATGATCGTAATATCATGATTTTTTCTAACTAAATTTTCTATTAAAATTTTTCCTATCTTTCCTGCTCCAACAATTATGATTTTCATTAAATTTCCAAAGTTAAAAATCTTTAAAATTTAAAAAATTTTTAAAAATTTTAACAAAATAAAAACCATCTCCTTGAGAAGATTTAGGAAGTAATTGTATACCAGTATGAAAAGATTTTCTATTTTTTTCTATCTTAGCATCAGGATGATTTGCAATAAAATTTAAAATTTGTTTTTCGTTTTCTTCTTTAAGAATAGAACAGGTAGAATATACTAAAATTCCACCAGGTTTTAAAAATTTCCAAACTGTATTTAGTAACTGTTTTTGAATTTTTACGAAATTAGCAATGTCTTCTTGACTCCTATTATACAAAATATCTGGATACCTTCTTATTATGCCTGTACTAGAACAAGGAGGATCTAATAAAATTTTATCAAAAAGTTTTTTTTCTTTATTCCATTTTTTTGAATTTCTTCCATCTCCTAAAATTATTTTACAAGAAAGATTTAATCTAAATAAATTTTGATAAATTAGATTGATTCTACTTTTATTTTTTTCTACTGCAGTTAAAGAACATTTTGGAGCTATTTCTAGTATATAAGTTGTTTTACAACCAGGAGCTGCACACATATCTAAAATATTTTCTTTATTTTTTGGATTTAATAAAAGTACACTTTTTTGAGAAGAAAGATCTTGTATAGTACATATACCTTTTTTAAATCCTGGAATATTATTAGTACTACAATTTTTTTTTATTTGTACAGAATCTGGAAATTTACTAATGCTAAAATAAGGTATTTTACGTTTTTTAAGAATTTTTTGGTACTCTTTTTTTGTAATTTTTTTTCTATTTATTCTTATCCATAAAGGAGGTTTTTTTTGCATTTCTTGTACTATATAAAATAAAATCTTTTCAGAATAGCTAGAAATTATTCTTTTTTTAAACCATGATGGAATAGAATATTTTTTATTTACTAAAACATATTTTAAAAAATTTTCTCTATTTCTTTGAAATTTTCTTAGAATTGCATTTATAAATTTTTTTTGTTTTTCCATACGAAACATACACAAAGTTTTTACAGTTTCTGATATAGAAGCATAATCTGGAATTCTCATATAAATCATTTGATACAGACCTAGTACTATAAAATAGTAGGAAATTTTTTTCTTATCTATATTACTAACTAATTTTTTTATTAAACTATCTAAAACTATCTTTCTTCTTAAAATTCCAAAACAAGCTTCTTTAAAAAAAGAAAAATCGTTTCTTTTAACTTTTTTAGCAGATTTTTGAAAAATTAATTTTAAACTTTTTTTTTATTTAAAACTTGAAAAATAGTGCTAATTATTTGCATTCTGACATTATACATATTTCTATTTTAGTATTTCTCCTATACGAAAAATTTTTTTTTGATAATCTAAAGTATTTCTTACTGATACTATTTTTTTCCCAGGAAATTGGATTTTTTCTATTTTTAGTATACCATCTCCAGTTTGAATATATAGTCCAGATTTATCAATTTTTATTACAGTTCCAGATATTTTTTTTTTACTTTCCTGTTTTTTTTTTATTATTTTAGACTTAAAAACACGAATTCTATACTTATTTAGATAGAAATAACAAACAGGCCAAGGAATAAAAGCTCTTATATATCTATTTATTTTTTTAGCAGGGAGATTCCAATCAATTTTCGCTTCGCATTTAGATATCTTATTTGCATATGTAGCAGTTCCAATTTGTTTTTTAAAAAAAATTTTATGTCTTTTTTTTATATTTTTAAGTAAACAAACTAGTTTATGTTTACTAGATTCAAAAAGTTTTTTATAAAGTATCTCAGATGTATCAGTTTCTAGTATTCTACAAAAAATTTGTTCTATCATCATTCCTGTATCAATATTTTCATCCATGCTAATGAAGGTAACTCCAGTATATTTATCTCCGTAAATTATTGATCTTTGTACAGGAGATGGACCTCTCCATCGTGGAAGAATAGAAGGATGTACATTGATACATCCAAATTTAGGAATTTGTATAATTTTTTTTGGAAATATTAATCCAAATGCTATTACTAATATTAAGTCTGGTTTTATAAAAGATATGTTTTGAAACACCTTTTTATCTTTCATACAGTTTGTTTGTAAAACAAAGATTTTATTGTTTTCTGCAAATTTTTTAATTGCATTTTTTTGAATTTTTCTCCCTCTTCCAAATTTTTTATCTTTATGAGTTATGAGCATAACAACATTAATATTTTTTTCTAGCAAAAATTTTAGGTAATTCAAAGAAAACTCTGTACTTCCTGCAAAAATAATTTTTAGATGAGATTTTTTCATAAATTTTCTGAAATACGATCTATAAATAATTTTCCAAATAGATGATCTATCTCATGTTGTATGCATACAGATAATAAATCTTTTGCTTTTATTTCAAAGTATCTACTATTTTCATCTAAAGCACTTATTTTAATATTTTTATATCTTTTTACATAAGCAAACTTATTTGGTATGGAAAGACATCCCTCTTGCATTTTTATACTACCAGAATATTTCAACAATTTTGGATTTATAAAAACTAGTTTTTGATTGCGACTTTTTGTAATATCTATTACAATTATTCTTTTATGAATATTTACTTGAGTTGCTGCTAATCCTATTCCTTTTGTATAGTACATTGTTTCAAACATATCTTGTATAATTTTTTTTATATATCTATCTACTTTAATAACTTTTTTAGCTTCTTTTCTTAAGTTTTTATTTGGATACTGCAGTATTTTTAGTATAGTCATAATTTACTATTTTAATAATTTTAAGATGAAAAAAATAAAAGACAAAAATAATTTTTATAAAATACTATATGCTTTAAAAAATAAAAAAGTTATAGCTTATCCTTCAGAATGTGTCTTTGCTTTAGGATGTGATCCAGATTGTGAACAAGCAGTTAATTCTATTATATCAATAAAAAAGAGAAATAAAAATAAAGGTTTTGTACTTGTATCAAGTAATTACGAAAAATTAAAAAAATACGTTAACGAATGCAGTATTTCCGACAAAATGAAAAAAAAAATTTTTTCTACTTGGCCAGGAAATGTTACTTGGACATTTCCTATTAATAAAACAACTCCTAAATGGATAATTGGAAATTATTCTACAATTGCTATAAGAATTAGTGCATTTGATGTAATAAGAAAAATTTGTATACTTTTTAAAAAACCAATAATTTCTACTAGTGCTAATATTTCTGGAGAAAAACCGTATAAAAAATTCCATCAAGTGAAAAGAAAATTTCAATCTGTATATGTTCTACAAGAAAAGACTGGAGATTACACAAATACTTCAGAAATTAGAAATGCAAAAGATGGGAAAATACTAAGAAAATATAAATTTTATGACTAAATTTGCTCTTATTGGTAAAAACATAGAAGATAGTTTGTCTCCTAGCATATATAAAGTATTTTTTGAGTACTATAATAAAAAGTCAGATTATCTATGCATATCTTGTAGTAAAAAGAATTTTTTTTACTACATAAAAAAATTTTTTTTGAATGATGGTTTTGGTATGAATATTACTAGTCCTTTCAAAAATATTTCGTATAGTATATGTGATTTTCACACTGAAAGAAGTATAAAATGTAGATCTGTTAATGTTATAAAAAAAATTAATGGATTTCTTATAGGAGATAATACTGATGGTATAGGACTACTGCAAGATTTAGTAAAAATTGGATTTTTAAAAAAAAATTATAAAATTTTAATTTTAGGATCTGGTGGAGTAATAAAATCTATAGTACTTAGTTTAATGAGTTTTAAAAGTATAAAAATATTTTTGCATGCTAGAAATGCTAGAAAAATCAAAGAAATACAGAATTTTTTTGGTAATAGAAATATTCAAATAGCAGATACTTGTAAAAAAAATCAAATTTATAATTTGATTATTCAAGCTACTTCTATAGTAAGTTACAGAGAAATACAAAATCTAACTAAATTTGTGAAAATTTCAAAAAACACATTGTTCTATGATTTAAATTATTCTAATAAAAAAACCACGTATTCTTCCTATTATAAAAAAAAAGTAAAGAAATATACCAATGGTATAGGAATGCTATTTTATCAAGCAGCGCATGCATTTTTTTTTTGGAATGGAATTTTTCCTAATATAGAAATTCTAAAAAAAATTCTCTATAAACATAAGTAAATTTATAAAAAATTTGTATAGTACAATATAAATATGTTTTCTTTAAAAAACAACAATACATTTGCATTAAATGCTTTTTCTAAAAAAATACTTTTTTTCTATTCTGTAAAACAAATGTACAATTATTGGAAGATAGAAAAATCAAAAAATCAGCCTATCCTATTTCTAGGAGATGGAAGTAACGTACTTTTTTTAAAAAATTACTATGGAACAATACTAGTTAATAGAATCTATGGATACAAAGTTTTTGAAAAAAAATACTTATGGAAAATATATGTAAGATCTGGAGAAATATGGAAAAATTTAGTAAGAAAATGTATTGATCAAAATATTCCTGGACTGGAGAATTTAGCTTTAATACCAGGAAGAGTAGGAGGAGCACCAATACAAAATATAGGAGCCTATGGAGTGGAATTCAAAGATTTTTGTGAATACGTAGATGTATTTAATTTAAAGAAGGAAAGAGTAGAAAGAATCTATAGAGAAAATTGTAAATTTGAATATAGAAGTAGCATATTTAGCAATTTTTTTTCTGAATATGTCGTAATAGCTGTTGGTTTGATCATAAAAAAAAAATGGAATCCGAGAATTAATCACAAAAGTATTCTTTACTTAAAGAACCAGAATATTACTCCAAAAAAAATTTATAAAGAAATTTGTAAAATCAGAAAAAAGAAATTTCCAAACATAAATATTTTTGGAAATGCTGGAAGTTTTTTTAAAAATCCTATTGTTTCTTTTGAAAAATCAAAAAATATTATCCAAAAATATCCAGATATTCCTTATAAATTTTCTTTTTATAAAAAAAAATATAAATTTTTTGCTGGATGGATGATAGAAAAATGTGGATTAAAAGGATACAAATATTTAGGAGCAAAAATTTGGGATAAACAAGCTTTGATACTACTAAATACTGGAAAAGCAACTGGAAGATCTATTTTAAAACTTTCTAGAATTGTACAAAAAAAAGTAAAAAACAAATTCGGTGTTTTCTTGCTTCCAGAAGTACATCTAATTTCTAAATTTGGAAGAATAAAATGGAATTGAAAAAATCTTTATTTTTAGAAATATTCCTTTTTTTATATAAAAAAAAATTTTTTTCTGTTAAAGAATTCTACGAATTTTTTAAAGTAAAAAAAAGTAATTTTTATTATTTTTATATAAAAATTTTTCAGGAAATTGGTATAAAAGTTTTTCAAATTAATAAAAAAGAATATTTTTTATCTTATTATGCAAATTTTTTAAATAGAGAAAAAATACTTTCTGAATTAGATGGAAAAATTACTATCCTAACTATTACCAATTCTACAAACCAATACATTATTGATAACATAGAAAAATATAAGAATGGAGATGTTTGTATAGCAGAATATCAAACAAATGGAAGAGGAAAAATGGGAAAAAGATGGGTTTCTCCTATTGGAAAAAATTTAAATTTTTCTATATATTGGAAATTAGATAGAAATAAAAAACAAATTTATGGTTTAGATACAGCTATTAGTATTAAGATTGCAAAAATCTTAAAAAGTATAGGATTTAAAGATATTAGCGTAAAATGGCCAAATGATCTATTTTTTAAAAATGAAAAAGTAGCAGGTATATTAGTAGAAATCTACAATAGAAGAAAAATTTTTCATGTAATTATTGGAATTGGAATAAATATACAAAAAATACCTAAATTTATTGCAAAAAGTATAAATCAAGAATGGTCTTATCTTCAAAAATTTGGTATGTCTGTTGATAGAGATGCTCTTCTAATCAAAATAATTAAAGAAGTAAGAGAGACAATTTTAGAATTTCAAAAATATGGTTTTGATCCGTATTTTTATAATTAGATGCATTTTAAATAGGTATTTAAAAATATACTAATTTTATAAAAAGATTCACAATTTTAAAAAATAAAAAAGCTAAAATTCTTAGTAAGAATCTTTTAAATTGTTATAAGTATACTGCAGAAAATTCAAAATATAAAGACTTTGCATATTTGTTTAACTAAAAAATCAGATTCTTTTCTATTGGATAGTATGCAAAAATTTTTTTTGCTTCTTCCGAAAAATAGTGTTTCTATTTTAAATTTTTTAATAATTTTATAAAAAAATAAATCTTTTATTTTTTTTGTATTTTTACCTATTATAGTTATCAAAAATAGATTTTTTATAATTTCTATGTTATAAATTTTCATTTTTTTAAAAATTTTTTCTAAGTCTAAATCATCTATAAAAATTTGTTTTTTTTTAGAATCTATTACAATATATAAAATTTTCTTAGAGAACACTAAAAAATCAAAAAAAATAAAATTTTTAAAAAGAATATTTACTACAGAATTTAGTACGTATCTTATTTGTAGTATATTTTTTATAAATATTTTTAATAAAATTTGTTCTGTTCTTATAGCTATTGCATTAGAAAATTTTGCATTATTGCACACAATAGTTCCTATTTTTTTTGGATGCGTAATAGAGTTAATATACAAAATTATTCTGTTTTTCATAATTGTTCCAACTGCTTTTTCATGTACTATATTTGCTCCAAAAAATGACATATCTTTTATAAATCTGTAATTAATTTTTCTTATAATATTTTTATTTTTAGCTATTTTAGGATCTATTTTATGTACTCCTACTACATCTTTCCAAATACTAATTTTTTTAAATTGCAGGAATTTCCCTAATAATGCAGCAGTATAATCACTACTTCCTCTTCCTAATAAAGTAGTGCATTTTGTATTAATATCTTTGGCAATAAATCCTTGTGTAACAATAGTGTATCCTTTTTTTAATATTTCTGAAATTTTTTTTATTTTCTTTTTAATAATTTTATCAATAGGAATATTTTCATAAAATTCCATTTTTGTATAGAGTACATTTCTTATATCAAACCATTTAATTTTTTTTTTTTTTTGTCTTAATCTTTCTGCAAATACTAAAGTAGAAATTATTTCTCCGTATGAAAGTAATTGTTGATATTTAGATTTTTCGAATTTGAAAACTAGGTATTTTGCCAATTTTTTAATTTTTCTAATTATTTTCGAAACTTTTTTTTCTATTTTTCTTTTATTCTTTAAAAACTTTATTATTCTATATTGAATATTTTCAATTTTTGTAAAAAAATTATAAAAATTTTTTTTGTTTTTTTCTTTCGCTAAAGAAATTAAAAGTTCAGTAGTATTACTAAAAGCAGATAATACAATAACTTTAATATTATTTTTTACTACTATTTTAATAGCTGTATCAATCAATTTTATATTTGAGATACTTTTTCCTCCAAATTTTGCAATTTCCATATTTTTTTTCTTCATATTCATTTCCTAATTTTAATGAAATTATCTATTTATTTTACTTTGATTTAACTTTATAATTTAATTTTGAAGATAGATTTTGTAAAGTTTTTTAAATAAATTCAATCAAACAAATAATATGAAAAATATAAATCCAAAAACAACAAATGCATGGAAAAAATTAGAAGCACATTATGAAAGTATAAAAAATACAAAAATTATTGAACTGTTTAAAAAAGACCTAAATAGATTTAAAAACTTTTCTAAAGTTTTTAATAATACGATACTTGTTGATTTTTCGAAAAACATAATAACAAAAAAGACTATTGAATTACTTATTCAGTTAGCAAAAGAATGCTATTTAAAAGAAGCAATTCTTTCCATGTTCAAAGGAGAAAAAATAAATTTAACAGAAAAAAAATCTGTTTTACATGTATCTTTAAGAAAAAGAGAATTAAAAAATAGTCTTTTCAATAATAAAAAAATTAGTAAAAAAGTTCAAAAATCTTTAGAAAAAATAAAATTATTTTGTAAAGATATAATTTGCGGAAATCGAAAAGGATATACAGGAAAAAGAATTACAGATGTAGTAAATATAGGAATTGGAGGATCTGAAATGGGTCCAAAAATGGTAATTGATGCTTTAAAAAATTACAAAAATCATCTTAATATTCATTTTGTATCGAATATAGATGGAAAAAATGTTTTGGAAGTAGTAAAAAAAATAAATCCAGAAAGTACTATATTTTTAATTTCTTCAAAGACTTTTTCTACTAAAGAAACTATAGTCAATGCTGAAACGATAAAGAGTTGGTTTTTAAATCATGCTAAGAAAAAAGAAAATATGAAAATGCATTTTTTTGCTATATCAAATAATTTTGAATCTGTAAAATCTTTTGGTATAGAAAAGAAAAATTTTTTTAAAATTTGGAATTGGGTAGGAGGAAGATACTCAGTTTGGTCTTCTATAGGATTATCTGTAGCTTTATCAATAGGATTTGAAAATTTTGAATCTTTCTTACTTGGAGCAAATCATATAGACGAACATTTTTATAGTACAGATTATTGCAATAATATACCTGTTTTGTTAGCCCTAATAGGGATTTGGTACAATAATTTTTTTTCTTTTGAAACAGAAGCAATTCTATTTTATGACTACAACATGGAATATTTTATTCAATTTATACAACAGGTTTGTATGGAATCTAATGGAAAATTTATAGATAGAAATGGAAAAATTGTAGATTATCAAACAGGAAATATTATTTGGGGTGGAATAGGAACGAATTGTCAGCATTCATTTTTTCAATTAATGCACCAAGGTACTAGAAGAATTCCCTGTGATTTTATTATTTCTATAAAAGAGAAGAATTCAATAAAATTGCATCATAATATGTTACTTGCTAATTTTTTAGCACAAACAAAAGTTTTAGCTTTTGGAGAAGAATATAAAAAAGAAGAATACGTTTATAAAAAAGTACGAGGAAATAATCCTAGTAATTCTATTCTATTAAAAGAAATTAATCCGTATAATTTAGGATCTCTAATAGCTATATACGAGCATAAAATTTTTGTACAAGGAGTAATACTGAATATATGTAGTTTTGATCAATGGGGGGTAGAATTAGGTAAAAAAATAGCTGAAAAAATGTTAATTAATTTTAAAAAGAAAACCTCTGGTGATGAATATGATAGTTCTACAAATGGACTAATAAAATTCTGTAGAGATTTTATTTAAAAATGAAAAATTATCTTTTTTTAATGAGAATTAATAATCCAAATGGATTATTTCTACTTTTACATAGCACATTATCTGCTTTCTTTCTAGCTTCAAATAGTATTTCTTTAAATCTTCTAGTACTATTAATATTAGGTGCTTTTTTTTCTCGTTCATTAGGATGCATAATAAATGATTTTGTAGATAGAAAATTGGATGGATTTGTGCAAAGAACAAAAAAAAGACCATTTGTTACTAAAAAAGTTAAAAAAAAAAAGTTTTTTTATTATTCATTTTTCTTTCTACCGCATGTTTTCTAATATCTTTAAATCTAAGTATTTTTTCTATAATTAGTTCTATTTTTTCCTTTTTTTGTATGATTGTATATCCAAAATTGAAAAAATATACTAATTTCGTACAATTATTTTTAGCAATTACTTTTAATTGGTCAATCGTAATAGTTTTTTTAGAAACGAAAAAGATTTTTTCTTTAGAATTTATTCTACTGTATCTAGCAAATTTTTTTTGGATTGTATCTTATGATACTCAGTATGCAATGGTAGATATGAAATACGATATTAAGATAGGAATTAAATCAACTGCAATTTTATTTAAAGATCATATAGTATTTTTTATTTCTATACTACAATTTTTAAAAATATTTTTTTTAATCTGTATAGGTATATATAAAAATTTTAATTTTTTATTTTATTTTTTTAATTTTTTGATTTTTTGTACTTTTTTAGTGCAAAATATATATATTAGAAAGAAAAAAGATAAATACTATTATAAAGCTTTTTTAAATAATAACTTTTCTGGAATTTTTATGGTTTTAAGTTTTTTGCAGAAATTTTTTTAATTCTATTTTTCTATTTTTTGAAGTACTTCATTATCTACAATTTTTCTAAGAATTCTATAAATTTTTTTAACTTTTTTATAGTATTTTTTAATAGAAGTTTTTTGTTCTTTTTCAAAAAAAATTTTTTTAACTACGAAAAAAAAATGTTTATCAAAAAATTTACTACTCATTTCGTATTCTGAAGAAATACTTTTTGCAATTTTTTTTGATTGTTTCTTTAGACAAGTATAACTAATTTTTGGATTCGAAAAAATTAAAAAAACAATTATGAGATATTGACAAAAAGATTCTGATCCATTTTTTGATAAATACTCTAATATATTCATATTTTTCTTATTTTTACGAATTTGTAGTTTTTTAGTAAAAATTAATTTTTTTTTTTGAAGAATTTTTATGTTTTTTTTTACAAAAGAAAACAGCATTTTTCTTTTAAAAAATAAAAAAAAGTCTAGTTCTAATATAGAATACAAACAATAAACCTTATTAAAAATTTCTAAAAAATTATTCTTTTCATTAGAGAGTATAATTTTGGATACTAAAGTTTGTAATATAAATACATGTTGTATATTATTTTTATAGTATCTATTTTCTAAAGCTTGTTTTTTAGAAAAAAAAATCAATTTTTTTTCTTTTTTACGAAAGTAAGTGAAATTTTTACTGGATACAGCATACAAAAAAATTTTTTTTGGATTTTTTTCAAAAATTATGAAATTAGAAGAGTAAGGTAAATTCTTTAAATAGCTTATATAAAATGTGATTAAAAACAAAAAATTTTTTTTTTCCATAGAATATTTTTTAGAACTAAATAGAATACTTGATCCTAAATTAATTGGATTTATTACAAAACAGGAATTAATTTTTTTCATAATTTCTATAGAAATTTTTTGAGCTATTTTAAATAATTTATGATCTTTTTTCTTTTTAAAAGAATAGTTTTTAAAAAAGTTTCTATCTTTATACTTAATTTCTTTTAACAAATTAATAGGATTTCCAAAATTTATACATGCAATACCTAGTTTTTTTAAAAGAAACAATCCTAAAAATATTTGAAGTACATTTTCTTTTTTCTTTCTTTGTCCTAAACTTTCTTGAAGATAACTTTTAATTTCTAAAATTTTTTCGTATCCAAAATGTACAGGAACTAAATATATAGTTCTTTTTTTTTTCATTATGGATTGTATTGTCATAATAAGTATTCCTATTTTAGGATACAGCAATTTTCCTGTTCTAGATCTTCCTCCTTCAATAAAATATTCAACAGGATGTTTTGTTTTAAATAATTCATGAAAATATTCTCTTAAAACTAAAGAATATAGTTTATTTCCTTGAAAAGTTCTTCTAATATAAAAAGCTCCTAGTTTTCTAAGAAAGTAACTAATTGGAAAAAAATTTAAATTTGAACCGGCTGCTATATATGGTGGAGTCAACCCATTTTGATACAATACATACGATAATAAAAAATAATCTATATGACTTCTATGGCAAGGAAGATATATTATATTTTCATTTTTTTTTGCACAATTTTGAATTGATTCTATATTTTTTATTTTTAATTTACTAAACAAATTTTTTAAAATAGGAGTAATGAAAAAATTGCATATTTTGATTGCAAAAAAAGAAAAATTAGCGGAAATTTCTTTAATAATATTTTCTATATTACTTTTTTTTTTATAATAGTATTTTTTTATTTCTTGTTTTTTTTTATTTTGTGAAATTTGTAAAAAATAAATATTTAAAATTTTTTTTATAAATAAATTTTTTTGTAAGAAATTTTTTTTGCTAAAAAAAATTTTTTGTCTAAAAAAATGAGTTTTAAAAGATTTTTTAATTTTTTTAAAAATATTTTTTTTATCTTTTTTGTTTTTATAAAAAAATTTTTTTACCAAAAAAAAATTTCCAAATTGTACAATATTTTTTTTTTGTAAAATAAAAAAAAAGAATATTTTTTTTATAAAAAGAAAAATATTTTTTATTTTTGAATTTAGAATATTTTTTTCTTCTTTTTCTATATAGACTGGCAAAAAAATAGTATTTTTAATAACTTTTATATTTTTTTTTGTAAAAAAATTATTAAAAAAATTATAAAATGCATTTTTTGAAAATTTTTTTTTCTCTTCCTTCAAACTAAGGTATCTTGTGTAAAAAAATTTATTAATTTTAATTTTTTCAAAAGGATTAGGAAATTTTTTTTTTTTACAAATTATTCTTAATAGTATAAGATCAAAAAAAGAATATTGAGAAAAAACATAGATAATATATTTTTTTTCTATTTTTTTACTCTTTTCAGAGTTAAAGTATTTTATTTTTTTAAAAAGTACTTTTTCCATTTTTAGTAAGAATATTATAAATTTAAAATCTATCTTTATAAAAAAAATTTTGTAGAATTCAAAATTCTATGAAATTAATTATATACTAAATCTATTATTTTTAAATAAAAATAAAATTCTGTAGTAAAATGTAAAAAGTATTTATTACCTAAAAATTTAAAGATGAAATTTTCTAAAAATCAATTGGAGAGCAAAATAAAAATTCTTCCTTATTCTTTAGAGGCAGAACAATCTTTTTTAGGAGGATTAATGCTCGATAATGAAAAATGGCACGAAATTTCTAATAAAATTGTAGAAAAAGATTTTTTCAATTATGCACATCAAATTATCGTAAGAGAAATGCAAAATTTAGTGGAACAAAAAAAACCAATTGACTTAATTACTTTGTCAGATGCTTTGGAAAAAAAAAATCTTTTAGAAACAGCAGGTGGATTTGCTTATTTAGCAGAACTTTCAAAAAATACTCCAAATGTTTCAAATATATCTGCATACGCAGATATCATTAGAGAAAAAGCTATAATTAGAGAAATAATCAATGCAGCTTCTAAAATAGCAGAAATAGGTTACTATCCTTCTGGAAAAACAAGCCATGAACTTATGGATATTGCGGAAGAAAAAATTTTTCAAATATCAAAAAATAGATATAAAATGCTTCAAGGTCCAAAAAAAATTACAGAAACTTTGAAAAATACAATAAAGAAAATAAAATTTTTAAAAAATAAAAAAGAAGATATTTTAGGATTACCAAGCGGATATATAGACTTAGACAGAAAAATATTAGGATTACAAAATTCAGATTTAATCATTATTGCAGCAAGACCATCTATGGGGAAAACAACTTTTGCAATCAATATTTGTGAAAATGTAGCAATAAATTCTAAAAAACCAGTTTTAATATTTAGTTTAGAAATGCAACTTGAACAAATAATTTTTAAAATTTTGTCTTCTTTATCAAGGGTAGAACAAACAAAAATTAGGACAGGAAATTTAAGTCATTCAGATTGGGATAGATTAAATAGCACTGTATCTATTTTACTAGAAAAAAATAACATATATATAGATGATTCTTCTTTCCTCACTTTAACAGAAATTAGATCTAAAGCAAGAAAAATATTTAGAGAATCTAATGGATTGAGTTTAATTATGATAGACTATCTTCAATTAATGCGATCAAATGCAAAATTTGAAAATAGAGCTTTAGAAATTGCAGAAATATCTAGATCACTTAAATCTTTGGCTAAAGAACTGAATCTTCCAATTATTGCTTTATCACAATTAAATAGAAGTTTAGAACAAAGATCTGATAAAAGACCAATAAATTCCGATTTAAGGGAATCTGGTTCTATTGAACAAGATGCGGATATAGTAATATTTTTATACAGAGATGAAGTTTATAATGAAAATAGTAAGAAAAAAGGAATAGCAGAAATTATACTTAGTAAACACAGAAATGGACCAATTGGAAAAATAAATTTGATATTTAATGGAAAATATTCTAGATTTGATAATTATTCTAATTTAGGTTATATGTATAAATAATCTATAATTATTAGGGAAATATAGTGAGTAAAGGAATTAATAAAGTAATTCTAATAGGATATTTAGGTCAAGATCCGGAAGTACGATATACACAAAATGGAAGTACTATTGCAAATTGTTCTCTAGCTACTTCCGAAATATGGAAAGATAAAAATACTGGGGAAAGAAAAGAAAAAACTGAGTGGCATAAAATAGTACTTTTTGGAAAAATAGCGGAAATTGCTAAAAATTTTCTAAAAAAAGGTAGTCAAATTTATGTAGAAGGAAGTTTAAAAAATAGAAGATGGAAAGATCAAAACGGGAATGAAAGAACTACTACAGAAATAATTGTAGGAAACAATGGAGTTATGCAAATGTTAGGAAAAAGATATAAAAAAGAAGATTTTGAGAATATAGAGAAAAAAAATATAAATGAAGAAAAAAATGAAACAATTA
>NZ_LKAS01000002.1:170498-305250 GCF_002075085.1 bacterium endosymbiont of Pedicinus badii
ATATTGATTTTGATGAAATTCCATTTTAACTTGCTCATTATTAAGAAGAAAAGAGAAAAATATGAAAAGAATTTGTAATATTTCTTTATCCTGGAAAATATTTATCGCTTTAGTTTTAGGATCAATATTTGGAGTTTTTTTACACGAACAACAAGATATCAAAGCTTGGATTATAAATAATTTATTATTTCCATCTGGTGAAATATTTATAAGAATGATAAAAATGATTGTAATTCCAATAGTAATTACAACATTAATAGTAGGAATAGGTAAAACAGATGGAGTAAAAAAATTAGGCAGTCTTTGGATTAAAACAATTTTATATTTTGAAATAGTTACTACTTTGGCAATAATATTTGGAGTAATTTTAGCTAATTTATTTCAACCAGGAGTTGGAATTGATATGTCCAAATTAGAAATTTCTGATATTTCAAAATATAGAAGTAATATAGATAATCTTACTTCATCTTATAGTATAGCAAAAACTATATTTGCTATAGTTCCTTCAAATATATTTCTTTCTATAACAAAAGGAGAAATGCTTCCGGTTATTTTTTTCTCTGTTCTTTTTGGAATAGGATTATCTTCTTTGAAATCAGAAAAAAAAGATTTTTTACTAAATTTTTTTAATTCTTCTTCTAAAGTAATATTTAAAATAACTAATATTATTATGTCCTATTCTCCTATAGGAGTATTTGCTTTAATTTGCTCCACTATTGCTACATTTGGATTTTCTTCCTTACTACCTTTAATTAAGTTAATTGTTTTAGTTTATCTATCAATTATATCTTTCTCTATTTTTATTTTAGGATTTATAGCATACATTTTTGGTTTTAAAATTTGGAAAATTATTTATATTCTAAAAGAAGAGTTGATTCTTTCTTTTTCTACAGCAAGTTCTGAAAGTGTACTTCCCAAAATCATTGAAAAGATGAAATTATACGGAGCTTCCCCATCTATAACAGGTTTTGTTGTTCCTACTGGATATTCTTTTAATTTAGATGGATCTACTTTATATCAAAGTATTGCATGTATTTTTATAGCACAATTGTACGGTATAGAACTAACTTTAATGCAACAAATAGTTTTGATTGTTACTTTAATGATTACATCTAAAGGAATTGCAGGAGTCCCTGGAATGTCTTTCGTAGTTCTTTTAGCAACTTTAGGTAGCGTTGGGATTCCATTAGAAGGGTTAGCGTTCATAGCAGGTATTGATAGAATACTAGATATGGCAAGAACAGCTCTAAACGTTTTAGGAAATGCTTTAGCTGTTTTAGTAATTGCAAAATTAGAAAATCAATACGATCAGAAAAAATCTGTAGAGTATGAAAAAAATATCTTTAAAAAATAGCTATTTTATACTCTTTTTCTTCATTCTTCGTATTTTTCATTTTTTTAAAAAAAATGCGATTTGTTTTGCACATAAAGTGAATTACTTTTTTATTTTTTTTGATTATTTCAAAAATACTTGATTCTCTTATTTTTATAATAAAAGTACTATCATTTGTATTTTTACTAGTTTTTTGTATTTTTCTAATTTTTTTTATAATTTTTATTATTATATTAGAAAAATTATATTTTTCTTGGTATTTTTGTATTTTTTTTCTTTCCGAAGGAAAAACTTTTTCTAAAATAGATTGTTTTTTACAATTAAAAGTGTATTTTATTTTCTGCCATACGTATTCTGTTATAAAAGGAATAATTGGATGCAGTATTCTAAGACATTTTTCTAAAACATACACTAAAATTAATTTTGTATTCAATATTTCTTCTCTTTCTCCAAAGCGTAAAAATGTTTTACTGATTTCTAAATACCAATTACAAAATTTGTTCCAAAAAAAATCATATATACATCTGCTAGACAAATCAAATCTGTACTGTTTTGTGTATTTTTTGAATTTTTGAATTGTTTTATTCAATTTTCTGATAATCCAAATACTAAATATACAAGTAAAGTTTATTTTTTTTTTCCATTTGAAATCTTTTTGTGAGTGTTTTAGAACAAATTTACTTGCATTCCATAATTTATTACAAAAATTTTTGTATCCTAAAATTCTGTTTATATCTATATTTATATCTCTATTTTCAGAAGATAAAGAAATTAGAAAAAATCTTAGTGCATCAGATCCATGTTCTTGAATACCAAATGGAAATTTTTTTTTTGTCTTTAAAATAACTTTATTTTTATTTTTTTTAAAAACTAAATTATTTGTTTTTTTTTGAATTAAATTTTCTAGACTTATTCCATCAATAATATCAATAGGATTAAGCACATTTCCTTGAGATTTTGACATTTTTTTTCCATCTTCATCTCTTACCAATCCTGTAATATATACATTTTTAAATGGTACTTTCGATATATTTTCATCTTTTAAAATAAAGTAAGTTAGCATAATCATTCTAGCAACCCAAAAGAAAATTATATCAAATCCAGTAATAAGTACTTTTGTTGGATGAAAATTTAAAAAATTAGATTTATTACTAGGCCAACCTAAACTAGAAAATGACCATATTGCAGAAGAAAACCAAGTATCCAGTACATTTCTATCTCTATATAAAAATGAATTTTTATTAATTTTGTTTTTTTTTCTAACTTCTTTTTCATTTTCTCCAAAATAAGTGTTTCCAAATTTATCATACCAAACTGGAATTTTGTGACCCCAATATATTTGTCTAGATATACACCAATCTTTTGCATTTTCCATCCATTTAAAAAACATGTTCTTATACTGTTTTGGAAATATATTGATTTGATTTTTTTTTACTATTTTTATTGCAGATTTTGATAGATCTTTTATTTTTATATACCATTGTTTAGTTACTATTGGTTCTACTATAGTTTGGCTTTTTTGACTATGTGGCACAGAATGCAATTCTGTAGTAATTTTTTCTAATAGATCATTTTCTTTTAGTCTTCTTAAAATTTTTTTTCTAACTAAATTTTTTTCTAATTCTTGAAATTCTTTAGGTATGAAATAATCGGTACTTTTGTCAATTTTTTTTTTCAAATAATTAAAGACTTTTAAATTTTTTAAAGTTTTTCCATTTTTTTTAAAAATACCAATAATATTTAATTTATGAGATTTTGCAATTTTATAATCATTTATATCATGTCCAGGAGTAATTTTTACGCATCCAGTACCTTTCTCAATTTTTGCGTATTTATCTGATATAATTGGTATTTTTCTATTTATTATTGGAACTAAAACTTTTTTTCCTATAAATTTTTGATATCTTTTATCTTCAGGATTTACTGCTAATGCAACGTCTCCAAATATAGTTTCTGGTCTGGTAGTAGAAACTGTTAGATAATTTTTATTTTTATATTTGTTTTTTTGCGCTAAAAAATATTTAATATACCAAGTTTCTATAGGAATTTTTTTATTATAGATTTCTAAATCTGAAATTGCAGTTTGTAATTTAGTATCCCAATTAACAATTTTTCTTCCTTTATATACCATTCTATTTTTATAAAGTTTTATAAAAACTTTTTTCACTGATACGGAAAATTCTTTATCCATTGTAAATCTTTTTCTTTTCCAATCTACAGAAATACCTAAACGTCGTATTTGATTATCTATGATTTTTTCAATTTTTGATTTCCAATTTAAAATTTCTGAAATCAAATTTTTACGATTGTATTTTATTTTTTTTTCTTTTATCTTATTTTCTATAAGTATTTGTGTTGCAATTCCTGCATGATCTATTCCGTACTGTAAAAGTGTATTAAATCCTTTCATCTTATTGTATCTAATTAAAAAATCCATTAAGACATACTGATAAGAATGTCCTATATGCAGTTCTCCAGTAATATTTGGAGGAGGCATTAATATACAATAATTTGTTTTTTTTTTGTTTTGGTTTTTAGGAGAAAAAATTTCACTTTTTTCCCAAAAAAGATAGATATTTTTTTCAATTTTTGAAGGTTTGTATGTATTTTTCATTTAGAATAAAAAAATATTTTTAAACTAAGTTATTTATTATTGTAAAAAAAATTAAGTAGAAATTGTACTAATAATTTTACTGGTCTTCCAGTTGATCCTTTTTGATTTCCATTTTTCCAAGCAGTTCCTGCTATATCTAAATGTGCCCATTTATAATTTTTAGTAAAACAGGATAGAAAGTATCCAGCGGTAATAGCTCCACAAATTCCTCCTACATTCGCAATATCTGCAAAATTAGATCGCATTTCTTCTTTTAATTGTTTTATAATAGGAAGTCTCCAAACATAATCTCTAGTTTGTTTGGAAGAAACAAATAATTCTTTACACAAAGATTCTGAATTTGAAATTAGTCCAGTGAAGTATTTTCCTAATGCTACTACACAAGCTCCTGTTAGGGTTGCTATATCAATCATTACAATAGGATTAAATTTTTTTGAGTACTCTAAAGCATCACATAGTACTAATCTTCCTTCCGCATCGGTATTAAGAATTTCTACTGTTTTTCCAGACATAGTTTTTATGATATCTCCTGGTCTATAAGATCCTTTTCCTATCATATTTTCACAACCTGCTACAATTCCGATTACGTATATAGGTAGTTTCATTTTTACTATAGAATAAATGGTACCGCATACTGCAGATGCTCCAGACATATCGTACTTCATTTCATCCATTTTACTAGAAGGTTTTAATGATATTCCTCCGGAATCAAAAGTAACACCTTTTCCAACAAGAACTATAGGATTTTTATTAATTGCTTTTGGTCCCATATAATGGATTATAGTCATAATTGATTCATTAATAGAACCTTTTCCGACTGCTATATAAGCATTCATACCAATTTTTTTCATTTCTTTTTCTGATAAGGTTTCTATTTTTATATATTTTGAATGTTTTTCAAAAATACTTTTTAAAAATTTTGATAAGTATTTTGGATTACAAATATTAGGAGGTGTATTGCATAAATCTTTAGTAATATTTATTCCTTCAGAAATAGATCTTCCATGTTGTATTGATGTATGCAAAGAATCATGTTTGCTGTAATCTTTAATAAAGAATAAAACTTCTTCTAAAAAAATATTTTTTTTTGCTTTTTTTGTTTTAAACTTCGTAAATGTATATTTATTTTCATAAATTGTTTCAATTATGTTTCTAATTTTCCAATAATAATCTTCTTGACAAAAAAAATTCTCTAATAAAAATACTGCATTTTTGCATTTTTCTTGTATGAGATAACTAACAATTTTTTTTAAAAACATTTCTTTTTCATAATCTTCAAAAAAATTTTTTTTTTGAAAAAATAAAATTATATTTTTACTTTCTTTTAAAAAAGGATTATAAAAATGATATACAAAACTCTCTTTTTCTAAATATATTTTTTCTTGTATTATTTTATTAATATAGTCTTCTGTTTTTTTACTAAAAAATTTTTCTAATTTTATCAATTTATTTTGAAAAAATGCACCTAAAATAATACAATCTGTCTTAGGACTATAGTCATTTTTATTTATTAAAGAAAATTTCATTTATTCTCCAAAAAGTTAAATTATAATAACGATAGTATAAGGAAGATTTATGATTTTATATAGATACTTATTTTTTACAATATTAAAAAAACAAATACTAATTTTACTAGCTACTTCCGTAGTTTTATTTTTTCAGCAATTTTTAAAAATCTCTAATATTTCGTATATAGATACTATACCGATAGATACTATTTTTTATGTAATCACTCTAAACTTTCCAAAAATTTTGCAATTTATTTTACCATTTAGTTTATTTATGAGTGTTCTATTTTCTATAAATCTTATGTTTTGTAAAAATGAAATATTTGCTTTTTATAATCTAGGATATAAAAAAAAAAACTATTTTTCATTCTATTTGCACTAATTTTTCTAACAATTGTGTTTTCTATAATTAACATGCATGTTCTCATTCCAGATTCTATCATAAAACAAGAAAAAATTTTAAAAAAACAAAAAAATAGTTTTTATGCTATCAGAGAATATAAAAAAAAGTTTAACATAAAAGATTTGTTTTACCTTTTTGAAAAAACTAAAACACATCAAAATAAAAAAAAAATTTTTTATTTTTTTACTAAAATACATGGAAATATTATTATTTTTGCAGAAAGAATAAAAGTTCAAGAAACAGAAAAAGATATAAAAATTTTTTTCTTTAAAGGAACATTTTATAAAATAGACGAATTCTTTTCTTTTTTTATTGCAAATAAATTTCTTGAATACGAATTTTTAGTTCCTAAAAAATACGATAATTCCCATAAAGAAGTAGAAAAGTTAAATTTTTTTAATCTATGTAAAAAAAAAGATTTAAAATTCAGGTCTTTAGTTTTTTGGAAACTTTCTATTTTACTATCTACAGTATTTATGACTATTTTTGCATTTCCAATTGCACAAAATAAAAATAAAATTCTTTTTATAGTTAATGTTATACTAGGAATAATTTTTTATCTTTCATTTTTATTAATACATTCTTTTGTAAAAAATAATTTTTCTTTTTTTGAGAAAAAAACATACTATTTTATAGTTATTTTTACTAATTTATTCTATTTAGGATGTTCAATCGTACTCAATTTTTTAAAAATAAAAATTCTTTAAAATACTAGAATGAGCAAAATTTTAGATAAATATATAAAAAAAGTAGTTTTTTTTAATATATTTATGGTATTTTTTATACTAAATTCTTTTTCTTTTTTATTTAAATTTCTAGAAGAAATTAAAAAAGTAGAAAAAGAAGGTTATTCTATTGCAGAATCTTTTGTACTTATTTTTTTTCAAATTCCAAAAGATTTTGAACTTTTTTTTTTAGTTTCTTCTACTTTTGGTATAATTTTAGGTCTCTCTTCTTTAAAAAGAACAAATGAACTTATCGGAATTCAATCTATAGGTTTTGGTCTTTTTAATATATTTACTGCTATTTCAAAAATAGTACTATTTATTTTGTGTATAAATTTTTCTTTTAACGAATTTTTTTTACCAATTTTTGAAGAAAAAATACAAAAAAAAAAAATTCTTTCAGATTTTTATTTAAAAAACAAATCAAAAAAGCTAATCCCATTTTGGATAAAAGAAGGTAATAGAATTATCTATTTTGAACACAATTTTGAATTTGATAAAATATACAATATACAAATATACAAAATAAGCGAAAATTCAGAAATACAAAAAATAGAAATTTATGAAAAAGCTGAATATAAAAATAATAAATGGAATTTTTTTTACAAAAAAGTGCTTACTAACAATTTAAAAAATAAAAATCATTTTAAAAAGGAAAATAAAATTTTTTTCAATCCAAAATTACTATCTATCTTTTTTTTAGAAAGAAAAATTTTATCTATGAGAGAGATGATTCAGTATATAAAGTACTGTAAATATATAAAAAAAGAAAACAAAAAATACAATTTTGTTTTTCTCAGTAAAATTTTTTTTCATATTCATTTATTTGTTATTGCATTTTTTTCTGTTTTTTTAGTTATAAATCCTTTACAAAAAAATAAAAATAATGCAATAAAAAAAATTTGTATTATACTGTTCTTATTCTATTTGCTAAAAAACTTTTCTTTGATTTTGTACGTACAAGAAAAAATTAGTTTGTTAATTTCTATTTTGATAACTAATTTAGTGTTTTTTTTATTTTTTTTATTTGAAAAAAAAAATTTTAGCCGAAATGGTGAAATTGGTAAACACAATTGACTCAAAATCAATCTCCAGAAATGGTTTGCCGGTTCGAATCCGGCTTTCGGCATTTTATTGATACATTTTTTTTAAAATACTATAAATTTTATACTTACTTTTCGCTTTTCTTAGTTTTCTACAAGAATTTTCATTTGCTAACTCTTTAGCAATTAAAAAAAGCATGCTCAAATATTCTTTTTTTTCATTTTTAGAAATTAAAATAGAAAGCAATAAATCTACTGGTTCGTTGTCTATTGAACCAAAAGAAATTGGTTCTTTTAATTTCGTAAATAAAAGAATAGGAGAGAATTGAAATTCTTTAATTTTTCCATGAGGAATTGCAATTCCATTACCTATTCCGGTACTTCCTATTTTTTCTCTAGAATATAAGGAATTAAAAATAGTTTTTGAAGAAATAGAAGATTTTTTTTCCATAATTTTACTAATTATTTTCATGTATTCTATTTTATTTTGGCATTCTAAATCATGAAAAATAGAATCTATTTTTAATAATTTAGAAATATCTACTATTTTATTTTTTTTTTCTTTCATATTTTATATTTTATTAGAAGACTATAAAATAAATTTTTTTCCAAAATACAGCTGCTTTATTTTTTTATTTTGTAAAACTTCTTTTAAATTTCCGAAAAATATTATTTTTCCATAATTTACTATGTATATTCGATCACAAATTTCTAAAACTTCTTGAATATTATGATCTGTAATAAGCATTCCAATTTTTTTTTCTTGCATTTTTTTTATTATTTGTTTGATCTCTTGAGTTGATATTGGATCTATTCCAGAAAATGGTTCATCTAAAAGAATAAACTTGGGAAATGTAGCAAATAGTCTAGCTATTTCTACTTTTCTTTTTTCTCCTCCTGACAAAAAAGATCCTAACTTATCTCTTAATTTTTCGATTTTAAAAATTTTTAAAATTCTGTTAAGTACAGTTTTCCTTTTAAATAATTTTTTCTTTATTTCTAGAGCAGACATAATATTTTTATAAACACTAATATTTAAAAATATAGAAGATTCTTGAGATAAATACGCAATTCCCATTCTGCATCTTAGATATATAGGAAGACTGCTAATTTCAAATTTATCTAAAAAAATTTTTCCAGAATCTTGTTTTATAATTCCAGAAATTATGTTAAAAATTGTAGTTTTCCCTGATCCGTTAGGACCAAATAATCCGACTATTTCTCCTGAATTTACAATAAGACTAATATCTTTAATAATGTTTTTTTTATATTGTATATTTTTTATTTTTAATCTATGTAGATTTTTCATCTTTATTAATAGACAAAATCAAATGAACTTTTTTTTTTTCTCCAGAAGCAATAATTTTATTTTTTTTAGGAATATAAAAAATTTTTTCACTTTTTATTTTGATATTCTTTCTTTTTAAAAGGACTTCATTATAAAAAATGGCTGTTTCAGAAGATGTATCATATTTTACTATTTTTGCTTCTATTATAATTTTTTCATTTTTATTTTCATATAAAAAAAATACAGGATTTCCAAAACATTCTAAAGTAATTTTTTCTTTTTTTCCTGTTTCTTTAAGAATAACTTTTTTTGCAAATATTTTAATAAATTTTTTTTCCAATTTTACATCTTCTAAAAATGTAGCTGTATTGTTACTAATATTAAAAATCTGTTTTTTAGAATTTATATATATTGGTTCTGTAACTGTTTTTCCAAATGAGAAAAAACAAACAAAAAATAGTACAAATACAGATTTCATTTATTAATTTTTTAAAAAATAAAAATACTTAGATTATATCATGAATGTACAAAATACCAACAATTTTGTTTTTTTTTAAAACTAGTAGCGTACTTAATTTTTTTTCTTTCATTAATTGAATTGCAAATTTTAATTTTGTATTAGGATGAATAAAAATTTTTATTTTTTTCATAAAATGATAGATCTTTTTATTTTCTAAATTTATATTTTTTTGCAAAATATAAATTGCATCTTCTTTAGTAAAAATACCTTCAACTAAATTTTTTTTTCTACAAATTACAAAAATATCGTTTTTTTTGTATAGAATTTTAAAGATTGCTTTTTTTAAAGGAAAATTTTTATCTATTTTAGGAATATTTTTTTTAAATTTTATAAAATCTTTTACTCTTTTCATGGATTTTCTACCTAAAAATCCTCCAGGATGAGAACGGTAGAAGTCTTTAGAAGTAAATTGCTTAGCTTGCAAAATTGCAATAGCTAATGCATCACAAATTACTAAAGTAGCTGTTGTACTAGAAGTAGGAGTCAATCCAAAAGGACAAGCTTCACGAACTATTTTTATGCATATTTTAATTTTAGAAAATTTACCAATTGTACTTTTTTTATTCCCTGTTATACAAATAACTGGAATTTTCATTTTTTTTATAAAAGGTATAAGGGAAATTATTTCTTTTGATTCTCCTGAATGAGAAATAATAATTATCATATCAATTTTACTAATCATACCTAAATCTCCATGATTTGCCTCACCAGGATGTATAAAAAAAGAAGGAGTTCCTGTGCTTGAAAAAGTAGAAGCTAATTTTCTAGCAATATGACCTGATTTACCTATTCCAATACAGATTATTTTTCCAAAACAGGATAAAATCATTTCACAAGCTTCTTGGAAACTTTGATTAATGCATGTATATAAACTACTTAAATTATTTTTTTCTATAGAAAGAACTTTTTTCCCAATTTTAATAAAATCTAATATTTGAAATGATTTTTCTTTTAACATGTATTTATCTATCCCAATATTTTAAAGATTTTAAAATTGTGATGCTAAAATAAACAGATTCGGTAAATTTCATTTTTTGTATAAGTATTATTTTATACTTTTATAAGTTTTTATAGTCTATTTTATTTTATAATAAAAATAATATTTTATAAAAAAAATAAATTTTGTTTAGGTCGAAAAAATGAATAGAGACTATTTAATAGAAATAAAAAATTTAACAATACGTAAAAAAAAAAGTACTCTTTTAAAAAATATTAGTATGGATTTTATAAAAGGAAAAATTACTTCTATCATAGGATCTTCTGGAATAGGAAAAACAACTTTATTAAAAACTATCGTAGGGAAAAACAAACCAAATTCTGGCAGTGTTTTTGTAAAAAATTTAAATATTTTTCAAATATCAGAAAAAAAATTGTATTTATTAAGAAAAAAAATTACTTTTTTATTTCAAAATGGAGCTTTATTTCATGATATGAATGTATACGATAACGTTGCTTTTCCTTTAAGATTTCATACTAATTTAAAAGAGAAATACATTTTTAAAAAAGTGTATTCTATTTTAGAAAAAATAAAATTAGAGAAATTTTTAAAATTTATGCCAAAGCAACTTTCAGGAGGAACAATAAGAAGAGTAGCTTTAGCAAGATGTTTAGTATCAAATCCAGAACTAATAATTCTAGATGAACCTTTCGTGGGACAAGATCCAAAAAATATAGAAATGTTATTAAAATTAATAAAAAAAGCAAGTAGCAGTATGAAAATTACTTTTATTATTGTTTCTCATGATATTAAAGAAATAATGAAAATATCTGATTATATTTATTTAATTTCTGAAAAATCTCGTATTATAAAAGGTACTCCAGATTTTTTTTTGAAAAATAAAAATAAATTTGTCACAGAATTTATTAAAGGATACGACTTTAGAAAAAAATACTCTGTAGAATTTAATTTGAAAGAAATAGAAAAGAAAATACGAGATAAAGACTTTTTAGAAAGATTTTTACTTTTCGTAAAAAAAAATCTACTTTTTTATAAAAATAGAATTTATCAAATATTAAAATTTTTTTTCTTTTTACTTTTTAAAAAACCTAATTTTAAAAATCATTATAAAATTTTCATTAAACAAATATACAATATAGGATTTCTTTCTTTATCAATCGTAATAGTTTCGGCAATTTTTATTGGTATGATTCTTAGTATACAAGGATATACTATCTTGTCTCATTATGGAACAGAAACAATACTAGGATTTTTGATATCAGTTTCTTTATTTAGAGAATTTGGACCAGTTATTACTGCATTGTTATTTATTGGTAAAACTAGTTCTTTCTTAACTTCAGAAATAGCATTTATGAAAACTACAGAACAAATATTAAGTTTAGAACTTATGGCTATTAATCCAGTTAAATATATTCTAGTTCCAAGATTTTGGATGAGTTTTATTTGTTTTCCTATGTTGGTAGTAGTATTTATTGCAGTAGGAATTTACAGTAGTTCATTAGTAGCAATATATTGGAAAGAAATTGACTTAGGATTTTTCTGGTCTGCTATACAAAATTCTACAGATTGGAAAAAAGATATAATAGGTTG
Source organism: bacterium endosymbiont of Pedicinus badii (assembly GCF_002075085.1). Taxonomy (GTDB): domain Bacteria; phylum Pseudomonadota; class Gammaproteobacteria; order Enterobacterales; family Enterobacteriaceae; genus PRUG. Next base: position 182,481 of record NZ_LKAS01000002.1, read on the forward strand.
TTTTATTAAATCTTTTATTTTCTCTTTTTTTATGTCCTGTATTTCTTTATTAAATGGATACAATACAGTTCCTACTACGGAAGGAATAAATATAGCTATTAATAGAACTGTGGTGTATTCTTCTTTAATTATTTTAATTCTAGATTTTTTACTAACTATTTTGATATTTTAGGAATTTTGATATGCAAATAAAAAAATATGCGATTTTTTCCGTAGTATTTATAGTTTTGTTTGTATTTTCCTTACTTTTTATAGTTTCTAAAGTTACTAATATTCAAGAAAAAACTAATAGAAAAACATATAAGTTATTTGCTTTTTTTGATGATATTTCAGGATTAAAGTTAAAATCTCCAGTTAAAATTGGAGGTGTTTTAATAGGTAGAATTTCTCAAATAGAACTTAGTTCTAATAGTTATTTACCAAAAGTTACTATAGAAATACAAAAAACATACAATAAAATTCCTGTAGGAAGTGTATTAGTTATTAGAACTTCTGGACTTTTAGGAGAACAATATCTTTCTTTTAATATAGCATCAGATACAATTTCAGAAAATTATTTTTTAAAAGATGGAGATATTGTTGAAAATACAAAAAGTGCTATTGTAATAGAAGAATTAATTAGTCAATTTTTTTACAACATCAGAAATTCAAGTAATTAATTTTCTTAAATAACGGAGAAATTTAATGTACAAAATTTTTATAGTAGTTTTTTTTGTTTTTTTTTATAATTCTGAAATTTTTTCTAAAGAAGAAAATTGTCCTTATAATCTTACAAAAAATATTATACAAAAAACTTTTTCTAGAATAAAAAAAAATAAAGAAAAAATTTATTCTGATCCAAATTACTTAAAAATTATTGCAAGAGAAGAAATATTAAAATATATGGATATAGAAAGATCTGCTTTGCTAATATTAGGAAAATATTATACTTTACTTAATCAAGAAAATAAAAGTAGGTATTTTTCTGCATTCCAAAGTTATTTAGAGTATTCGTATGGAAAAATACTAAAATTTTATAAAAATCAAAAGTATGCAATTTTTTTAGAAAGATCTTTTTCTAATACGCAAATAGTAAGAATATCTATTCTAGATAAAGAATTTATAACATCCATAAGATTTGATTTCAAATGGAAAAAGAATTTAAAAAATAAAGANATTGGAAGATTTATGACATTATAATAGAAAGAATAAGTATGATAATTACCAAACAAGGAGAATGGTCACAAATCTTACAAAGAAAAGGAATAGAAGGTTTAATAAAATATTTACAAAATTCTTCAAATAAAAAAATTGTCCTAAAGTAAATACAGTATGAATAATAATAACATGAAAGAAATAGTCAAAAAAATAAAAAAAAATTTACAAAAAAAATTTTTTACAAAAAAAGTATATATTTCTGAAACACTAGAAAATTTAATGATCATAGTAGTAAGTAATTATTTTGAAAATATGAGTCTTTTAGAAAGGCAAAAAAATATATATAAAGTAATTACTGGATATATTACAGATAAGACTATACATTCTGTTTCTATAAAAACTTATACTTTAAATGAATGGAAAAAACAAAAAAATATCGAGTAAAAAAAAATTAGATAAATTTTACATTAAAGGGCCTACTAGATTGTTTGGAAAAGTAAGAGTTTCTGGAGCGAAAAATTCTGCTTTACCTATTCTATTTGCTTCTCTTTTGACAGAGTTTCCTATAGAGCTAAAAAATATTCCAAAACTTAAAGACATAGAAAATACTGTAAAATTATTAAAATACTTAGGAGCAAAAATAAAAGAAAGAAATAAATGTTTTTATGTAGATACTAGTAGCGTAAATAAATTTTGTGCTCCATATGAATTAGTAAAAGATATAAGAGCTTCAATATGGTTATTGGCTCCTCTTCTTGCTAGATTCGGAAAAGGTAGAGTATATTTACCTGGAGGATGTTCGATAGGTTCTAGACCAATAGATTTACATATAAAAGGTTTGCAAGAATTAGGAGCAAAAATAAAAATAGAAAATAAATGCATAATAGCTAGAACTTCAGGAAGATTAGAAGGAAAAATTATTTCTATGAAAAAAATCAGCGTTGGAGCTACTTTAACTATTATGAGTGCTGCTACTTTAGCTAAAGGAACAACAGTAATTGAAAATTCTGCTAAAGAGCCGGAAATTGTAGATACTGCTAATTTTTTAATTGGTTTAGGAGCAAATATTTTTGGTGCTGGAACTGATACTATCATTATTAAAGGTGTTAAGACTCTACAAGAAAATAAGAGTATTTATAAAATACTTCCTGATAGAATAGAAACAGGAACATTTCTTGTAGCTGCTGCAATCTCAAGAGGAAAAATAGTATGTAAAAAGACTTGTCCAAATATTTTAAGAAACGTAATTTTAAAATTAAAAGAGGCAGGAGCAGATATAAAAATTGGGAAAGATTGGATAAAGCTAAATATGCATGGAAAAAGACCAAAAGGAGTAAAAATTTATACTGCTCCCTATGATGGTTTTCCAACAGATATGCAATCGCAGTTTAGTTTACTAAACTTGGTGGCAAAAGGAAAAAGTTTAGTTACAGAGAATATATTCGAAAATAGATTTATGCATATACCTCAACTTAAAAGAATGGGAGCTAAAGTAAAATTTACTAAAAAAAATACTATATTGTGTCATGGAGTAAAAAATTTATTTGGTACACAAGTAGTATCTACAGATCTTAGATCTGCTGCAAGCTTAGTATTAGCTGGATGTATAGCTCATGGAATTACAGTAGTGAAAAAAGCTTCTTATATAGACAGAGGATACGAAGATTTTGAAAAAAAAATGCAAAAAATAGGGGCGAATATAAAAAGAATGTAGATTTTTTAGAATGCAACCTATTTATTGTTGCATTCTAAATTTTCTATTTTATTAAAAGAAATATGCTTGCATTTCCTCTAATAATATTTAGAGCAATAACAGAAAGTTTTTCTTTAAGAGCTTTCTTTAATTGTTCTATATTTTCTATTTTTTCTCTATTAATTCTGATTATTACATCTCCTTTTCTGAGTCCTATAGAATATGCTGGAGAATGCTTTAAAATTTCTTCTACCATTACTCCTCTTGTTCCATCTGTTAATTGAAAATTTTTGAATATAGCACCTTGTAGAGCAGGATTAAATACTTCTTTTATAAGAGAGTTTTTAGAATCGTCGTCTAAAATTGCATATATCGTATGCAATTTTCCATTTCTTAGTACTCCCAATTTTACTGTTTTTCCTGGAAAAGCTATACTTATTTTTGCTCTTAGCTCAGAAAAGCTATTTATTTTTTTGTCTTCTACAGATACAATTATATCTCCTGCCTTTATTCCAGATTTCTCTGCAGCAGATTTAGGCATTACCTCATTTACAAAAGCACCTTTTTGAATATCTATATTAAATGCTTTTGCTATATCTGCGTTTAATTCAGTTCCTTTAATTCCTAGTTGTCCTCTCTTAACTTTTCCATAAGTAATTAGTTGTTGACTTAGATGTTTTACAATATTACTAGGTATAGCGAATCCTATTCCTATATTTCCTTCTGAAGGAGCAAGTATAGCTGTATTAATTCCTACTAATTCTCCCTTTAGATTAACTAAAGCTCCTCCGGAATTTCCTCTATTAATAGAAGCATCAGTTTGTATAAAATTTTCTAATCCTTCTACATTTAATCCGCTTCTTCCTAATCCAGATATAATTCCAGAAGTTGCAGTTTGTCCTAATCCGAATGGATTTCCTATAGCTATTACAAAATCTCCTACTTTAATTAGATCAGAGTCTGACATTTTAATTTCTATAAGATTTTTTACATCAGATAATTTTAATATTGCTAAATCAGTTAATTCATCAAAACCATTTAATTGAACTGAAAATTCTCTTCCATCGTATAATTGTACTTTTATTTTATCAGCTCCTTTAACTACATGATAGTTAGTAATTATGTATCCTTTATTTGAATCTATAATAACTCCCGATCCTATTCCTTCAAATTGTTTTGTTCCATTTCCTGGAATATCAGGTCCAAAAAAGTATCTGAATTCTTTAGGTATAGGATTTTTTTTCAAAAGTTGTGTTCCTTCTACATGTATATTAACTACTGTAGGTAAAACTCTTTCTAGCATAGGAGCTAAAGTAAATTGTTCAATTTTTTCTTCTGATATGTTTTTTACAATAGGTATACTAGAATTGGAAGTAAAAGGAAAAGAAAAAGTAATTTTTGTTATTAAAGTTAAAAGTATCAGTATTTTTTTCATATTTGTCTTAAAAGTTTTATTCGTTCAAGTTATTTTGTTTTATTATTTTTTTCACCTTTTTTGAGAAAAAATCTTTTTTTGATTTCTGGATAATCTATAGGTTGTATTTTTTTTGTATCAAAATAGTAAAAATCATTTTCTAATTCCGAATAAAATTGAGAAAAAGGATTTTTTTCCAATATTTTTTTTTGCAGTAGAAGTTTTGAAGTTTTCTCCATATGATGATACAGTTTCTTTTGTTCTTTAGAAATGTTTTGTAAGATTTTTGAAGAAATTAAAAAGTATTTAATTAGTTCTTCTTTGCATTGTTCTATTTGAGTATTTCTTTTCGCGATTTCTTCTCTTTTTTTTTTATTTTGGTATTTCTTCTTTTTTAAATAAAATATTATAAAGAATAAAAAAAATATTAACAAAAAAGAAGATAAAGAGTATATTAGTTTCATAAGAGTCTTAAAAATATTTTTACTTAATAAATAATAGCTTTTAAATTATAATAAATAAATATTTTTATAAAAAAAATAAAAAATAATTTTATTGAAGATAAAATTTTACAAAAAAAAATTTTTTGTTAATATAAATTTATTTCGAATATTTTATAAGAATGAAAACATTTGTAGCAAAAAAAAATTCTATTCCGAAAAAATGGTATATTATAGATGCGAAAGGGAAAATTTTAGGAAGAATTTCTACAAAAATAGCATCTATACTAAGAGGAAAAAATAAACCAGAATATACACCAAATATAGATGTAGGAGACTATGTAATTGTTTTGAATGCAAAATACATAAAAGTAACTGGAAGAAAAGAACAGAAAAAAAAATACTATAGATATACTGGATATGTAGGAGGTCTTAAAAAAAGCACTTTTTCAGAAGTTTTTAAAAAAAATTGTAAAAAAATAATATATCTCTCTGTAAGAGGAATGATGCCTAAGGGTCCTTTAGGAAGAAAAATGCTGAAAAAACTAAAAATATACGAATTTAATGTACATAAACACACTGCACAAAAACCAAAAGTACTAAAAATATAAAATGAGAAAAGAAATGGATTTTTATTATGCAACAGGAAGAAGAAAGAGTTCTTCTGCAAGAGTTTTTTTAAAACCTGGAGATGGAAAAATCACTATTAATAAGAAAATTTTAGGTAAGTATTTTAAAAAATATAGTTCTATAAAAACTGTTTTGCAACCTCTAAAGATTTTAAATCTTTTAGAAAAATTCGATTTATATATTACAGTAAAAGGGGGAGGAATATCAGGTCAATCTGAAGCAATCAGACATGGTATAGCAAGAGCTCTTCTTAATTATAATGAAGATTTTAGAAATACACTAAGAAAATTTGGTTTTATAACTAGAGATTCAAGAAAAGTGGAAAGAAAGAAAGTAGGTCTTAGAAAAGCTAGAAGAAGCACACAGTTTTCTAAAAGATAACTATCTATTCTATATTTCGTTACTTGTGGCTACTATTATTTTTTTAACTTTACTAATTCTATTAATTATTTGTACAGCAATTTTTTCTATTTTTTGATCGGCATATCCAAATAAAAATACTTCTTGATTTTCTGTAAAAAAAATTATTTTTAGTAATTCTTTTCTTTCTTTAGAGAAAAAAAATTTTTCGTATATTTTTGCCGTAATGAGACTATCGTATAGTATTCTTTTTTTCGAAATAGGTTTTTGTACTCTAATTTGATTGTGCATAGTTTTTATATACTGTATATTTCTTATTTTTTTAACTATTTTTTTTAAAATTTCGTAACTTTCTGCTTGTCCTGCAAGAATAATTTTTTTTTTATAAATTCTACTAATTATTCTTGCCTTTTTTTTAATTTCTTGATCTTTTGATAAAGAATACAGTACTTTTAATCTAATATTAAAATCATCTATTTGTTCTCCTAAAGATCTAGAATCTGAAGATGTTTTTGCAATAATTGTTGCAGAACTAATTATAGTAGTACTTATACATCCACAAAGATTAAGAAAAAGTAAAATAAAAAAAATTTTTTTTTGCAATAAAAAATTCATACAATTATTATACACAGGTTAACTTTATGAATTCCAGTAAATATAAAAAAAAAACACAAAGTTCTTTATATATAGTTGCAACTCCTATTGGAAATCTTTCTGATATTACTAAAAGAGCTATTCAAGTTTTACAAAAAGTAGAAATTATAGCAGCAGAAAATATACTTAAAACAATAAATTTACTGAATAAACTCAGAATAAAAAAAAAATTGTATTCTTTAAATAAAAATAATGAAAAAAAAAAACTAAATTTTTTATTTCTCAAATTCAAAATGGTAAATCAATTGCTTTAGTTTCAAGTTCGGGTACTCCTTTAATTAGTGATCCTGGATACATTTTAGTGAGAAACTGCCAAATTCTTAAAATACGTGTAGTTCCCATACCTGGACCTTGTTCTCTAATAGCTGCAATTTCCGCTTCTGGAATGTGCTCTAAAAGATTTTGCTATGAAGGATTTTTGCCAAAAAAAAGGAATAAAAGAATAAAAAAATTAGAATCTATAATTTTTTCAAGCAAAACAACTATTTTTTTTGAATCAAAACATAGAATTTTAGAAACACTACAAGATATTCAAAAAGTTTTTGGAAAAGAAAAAAAAATTGTTCTTGCTAAAGAAATCAGCAAAATTTGGGAAAAAATTGTATTTGAAAAAATAATAAATATTTTAGAATGGATAAAAAAAGAAAAAAAAAATTCTTTTGGAGAAATGATAATACTTATAGAAGCAAATAAACTAAAAAATTCATACTTTCCAGAAAAAATCATAGAAACTTTTAAAATTTTAAGAAAAGAACTTAGCAAAAAAAAAGCTATAAAAATTACTGCTAAAATTCATAGGGAAAAAAAAAGAAATATCTATAATTTTTTTTCTAAAAAATAGAATTTTTAATTGAGTTGATTAAAATAGTCGCTTGTACGAAATATAAATTTTGTATAAGAGGAAAGTCCGGACTTCATAAGGCAGGGTGCCAGATAACTTCTGGGAAATATAAAATATTTACGAAAAGTGCAACAGAAAAAATACCGCTTGTTTTTGCAAGTAAGGGTGAAATGGTATGGTAAGAGCATACCGCATTTTTGGTAACAAAAATGGCATTGCAAACTCCACTTGAAGAAAGGCTAAGTATAGTTTAGTTCGCCTGACTAATAAACTAGGGTAAGCTGATTGAATTAATATGCGAATATTAATCTAGAAAAATGACTATTTAAAACAGAATCCGGCTTATTAATCAACTCTTTTTATTTAAAATTTTATTTTTTATTAAAAATACTTAAAAAAGAAAAAATTATAAAATTAGCGATCATAAAAAATAAAGACAACAAGTTTGATATTAGAAAAATTTTCATAAAAAGCATTTTTATACCTATAAATATTAGTGTATTTGCTAAAATATATCTAAAAAAAATAAATTTTTTTTTCATATGAAGAATTAAAAAATACAATGATCTTATTCCGAAAATAGAAAAAAAATTTGAAGAAAATACTATCAAATTATCTTTAGTAATTATTAAAGAAGTGGCTATACTATCTATAGAAAAAATTATGTTACTTACTTCTATAAAAAGAAAAATTAAGAATAGTTTTTTAGATAAATATTTTTTTGTAATAAGTACTTTATTTAAAAATTTTTGATCTTTTTTTCTATTTTTTTCAAAAAAAATTTTCAATCCAGAAAAAAATAAAAAAGCCCCCATAAAATAGTAAATTTGATGGAACTTTTGAAAAAATTTTATTCCAAATTGTATTAAAAAAATTCTGTTTAATAAAGAAAAAATTATCCCTGTTTTTAGTATTACGTTTTGTTCTTTATAAGAAGTTTTAGATTTTTCGAAAATCAGAATCCAAAAAAATATGTTATCTATAGAAAGACTTTTTTCTATAATATAACAATTTATAAATTCTAAAATTTTTCTATTTGCTATTTCTTGTCCTTTTAAAAAATAAAAGTTTATCCATACTAAAATAGAAAAAATAAAGGCACAAATAATCCATAAAATTGTATTCTTTATTGATTTTTTTAAATTTATTATTGAATCTTTTTGAAATACGTAAAAAAAAATTAAGTAAAGAAATGAAGAAATAAAAAAAATATTCCAAAATACAGGTTTTAAATTAAAATATTCGAAAAGTTTTATCATTTTTGGCCCCTGCTGGATTTGAACCAGCAGCCTAACGATTATGAGTCGTTTGCTCTAACCATTGAGCTAAGGGGCCTTTTTTATCTTTAGATCTACTCATCTAAGAAGCTTTTTAGTACTTCTTATCTGCTTGGATGTCTAAGTTTTCTAAGAGCTTTTGCTTCTATTTGTCTAATTCTTTCTCTGGTAACATCGAATTGTTTTCCAACTTCTTCTAGAGTATGATCAGTATTCATATCTATACCAAAACGCATTCTTAGTACTTTAGCTTCCCTCGCTGTTAGACTTCTTAAAATCTCGTGAGTAGCAGATCTCAAACTTTCTGATGTTGCAGATTCTAAAGGTAATTCTAAATTCGTATCTTCAATAAAGTCTCCTAAATGAGAATCTTCGTCATCACCTATAGGAGTTTCCATGGATATCGGTTCTCTAGCTATTTTAAGAACTTTTCTAATTTTTTCTTCTGGAATTAGCATTTTTTGAGATAGTTCTTCTGGAGTTGGTTCTCTTCCTATTTCTTGCAAAATTTGTCTAGATATTCTATTTAATTTATTTATAGTTTCTATCATGTGTACTGGAATTCTGATTGTTCTAGCTTGATCTGCTATTGATCTTGTTATGGCTTGTCTAATCCACCATGTAGCATAAGTAGAAAATTTGTATCCTCTTCTATATTCAAACTTATCTACTGCTTTCATCAATCCTATATTACCTTCTTGGATTAAATCTAAAAATTGTAGTCCTCTATTCGTATATTTTTTTGCTATTGAAATAACTAAACGTAAATTTGCTTCTACCATTTCTTTTTTAGCTCTTTTTGCCTTAGCTTCTCCTATAGACATTCTTCTATTAATATCTTTTATTTTTTCTACACTCAATCCTGTCTTTTTTTCTATTTTTTTGAGTATTTGTATTTTTTTTCTTATTTCTTGATCAAATTTTTTTAGATTTTTTATCCAAGGTTTTTTGATTTTATAGATTTTTTCTAACCAATCTGTATTTATATTTTTTCCAGAAAAAATACTTATAAACACATTTTTTGGAACTTTACTCTTTTTTACAAAGAATTCCATAATTTTTCTTTCCTGTATTCTAACTTTTTTGATCATTTTTCTGGTTTTTTTAACTAAAAAATCAAATTGTTTTGGTACTAATCTAAATTTTTGAAATATTTTAGAAAGTTCTGAAAATTCTTTAATTGTATTTTTATGATTTCTTCCATTTTTATAAATTGAGTATTTTATTTTATTATACTGTTTTTCAAGTTTTAAAAATTTCTTTTTGGCTAAATTTAGATCAATCATATTTTCTTCTTCATTTTCGCTATCAGAATTTCTAAATATTTCTTTTTCTTTACAAAAAGATTTTATTGAATTTCTTTGATTTTTTTGAAAAAAAGAAGAACTTTCTATCTTTTCATTCTGATCTATAAAACCTGCAATAATTTCAGAAAGTTTTATTTTTCCAGATTTAAATTGGTAGTATTGCTTTATTAAGTAATTAATAGATTCCGGATATTCTGCTATAGAGCACTGTACTTCGTTAATTCCGTCTTCAATACGTTTAGCTATATCAATTTCTCCTTCTCTAGTTAATAGTTCTACTGTTCCCATTTCGCGCATATACATTCTTACCGGATCAGTAGTTCTTCCTATTTCCGATTCCACGCTAGATAAAACGTGAGCTGCTGCTTCTTCAGTATCTTCTTCAGAATCAGATGTTGTATCTATTAATAATAAGTCTTCTATATTTGGTGCATCTTCCGTCACCCTAATTCCCATATCATTTATCATTTGTATTATATCTTCTATTTGATTAGAATCCACAATATCTTCTGGCAAATGATCATTAATTTCAGAAAAAGTTAGGTATCCTTGTTCTTTTCCTTTAGTTACTAATAGTTTAAATTGAGATTTCGGATTGTGTTCCATAAATTTTTAATTAGTTAGATACCGTTGATTCTATTTTGAAATATTTTTTTACTAATTGACCAAAGTTCCCTTTTTTCTTCTTTTTTTAGACCTTCTTTTCTTTCTTTAAAAATTAGAAAATTTCTTCTGTTTTCTAAAATAGAATTTAAAACTTTTTTAGTATTATTTAAAAACACTTTTTCTATTTCTTTTTTTTCTATCATATGATTCCAAGAGGATAAAGTTTTCATTTTCTTATAGAATCTTTTTTTTTTATAGTGTTTTAATAATTTTTTAGTACTAATTTTTGGATTTTTTTTGCATACAGATAGCATATCAATAAAAATTTTAATTCCTGGAATACAAGCATTTTTTAAAGAATTAAGATTTGCAACTATTCTATACAATTTTGGATTCTCTAACAATAGAGCAATCAAAATTTTAGTACTGCTATATTGAACTTTAAGTGTATTTTTTTCGTATTCTCCAGTATATGTAAACATATTTCGTATTTGAAATGCATCAAGAATACCTATTTTTTTTCCTAATTTACTAAAAAATACAGATCTTGTGTTTTTTCCTGGTATCAATTCAATTAAAGAATTAATGACTTTACAAATATATATTTTATTAAAATCATTCAAAACACGAATTTTAGTAAATAAAATTTTGAATATATAATCAAATATTCCAAGAGATTTTTTTATCATCTTCTTAAAACCTTCTTTTCCTATTTTTTTTATTAAGGAATCTGGATCTTCTTTGTTAGGCAGATCTAAAAATTTTGCATTTCTTCCATCTTTTAAAAAAGGCAATATTTTTTTTATACTTTTTCGCATAGCAGATTTTCCTGGAAAATCACCATCATAACAAATAATGATTGTATTTGTAATTTCGTAACATTTTTTAATTTGTTCTGTAGTTAAATTAGATCCTAGAGTAGATACTGCATTTTTAATTCCATACTGTGATAGAATTATAACATCTATATATCCTTCCACAATTATTAGGCTATCGATTTTTTTTTTTTAATTTCATAAATTCCGTATAGTATTTTTCTTTTTTTAAAAAACTTATTTTCTATAGAATTTAAGTACTTTGGAACAGCATTATTTAAAGCTCTTCCTCCAAAACCAATTGTGAAACCTAGAGAATTTCTTATGGGAAACATAATTCTATTACGGAAAAAATCAAATACTTTTCCATTTTTATTACAATGTAAAAAATTTAATTTCTTAAGTTCACTAAAAAAATTTTTTTTATTTTTTGTATTTCTATTTAAATACGAAAGAATTGAACTAGAAAATCCAATACAATACTTTTTAATGCTTGAAGAATTAATTTGTCTTTTTTTTAAAAAAGAATAGAGTAGATTTACAGTTGAATTATGCATTTGCTGATTATAAAAATTTTTCATATACTCATTTACTGCAAAAAAATCAGTTTTTTTCTTATCGAATATATTTTTTATTTTTTTTTTAGGTATTTTTATTCCATAAAAACTAGACAATTCTTTTATAGATTCCAGAAATCCTAATTTTTCGTACTTCATAATAAAATTTATCGCATTTCCATAAGTTTTGCATCCAAAACAATAGTAAAATTGTTTTTTCTCATTCACTACAAAAGAAGGAGATTTTTCAATATGAAAAGGACAAATTGCAGTAAAGTATTTTCCTGATTTTTTTAAAGAAATTTTAGAACTAATTATTTCTGTAATACTAATAATTTCTAACAATTTTTTTATAAAAGATTCTGAAATTTTTTCATGCATGAAATAGTATTTAATATAGAAATGTACTATTAATAAAATTTAAATCTATTTAATTTCTCTCTAGCTAATTTTTTAGCATGTCTCTTAATAGCAGAAACTTTTGCTCTTTTTCTTTCTGTAGTTGGTTTCTCGTAAAACTCTCTTCTTCTAACCTCAGATAAAATTCCTGCTTTTTCACAAGATCTTTTAAATCTTCTTAAAGCAACTTCAAATGGCTCATTATCTCTAATTTTTATAACTGGCATAAAATAAATTTTTAAATTAATATATCCTTACTTTTATAATATATTTTTTTTAAAAAAATTCAATAATAATATGAAGATCTTAGGCATAGAAACTTCCTGTGATGATACAGGTATAGCAGTATACGATGAAAAAAAAAAAATTATTATAAATGAACTAAGAAAACAAAAAATACACAGCAAATACGGAGGAGTAGTACCAGAATTAGCGGCAAAAAATCATGTAAGTAATATAGAATTTTTAATAAAAAAAATTTCTCTAAATTATAAATTCGATTTGAATAAAATAGATGCTATTGCATATACAGCAGGGCCAGGATTGCTAAAATCTTTAATAGTAGGATCTACATTTGGAACTTCTTTATCGTATTTTCTAGATATACCTTTAATAGCTATTAACCATATGGAAGGACATTTACTTTCTCCATTAATCACTAAAAAAATAGATTTTCCTTTTCTTTGTTTATTAATATCAGGAGGTCATACACAATTAGTAGTTGCAAAAAAATTTGGAGAATATAAAATTATAGGAGATACCTTAGATGATGCAATAGGAGAAGCATTTGATAAAGTTGCTAACTTTTTAGGACTAAAATATCCTGGCGGAGAAAAAATATCAAGATTGGCAAAATTTGGAATACCAAAATCTTACAGTTTACCTATTCCTATGATTAAAAATAAAAAAGATATGAATTTTAGCTTTTCTGGATTGAAAACTGCCACTAAAAATTTAATTACCTCTGTTAGAATAACTAAAAAAGTCAAAAGTAATATATGTAGATCTTTTCAAGAGACTGTTGTAAAAATGCTTTTGATAAAATGTAAAAGAGCTATAAATTTTACTAAAATAAATAGAATTTGCGTATCTGGAGGAGTAAGTTCAAACTCTTTTTTAAGAAAATCTTTTAAGTCTTTTGCAAATGAAACAAATACAAAAATATTTTTTGCGAATAAAGAATATTGTACAGATAATGCAGCAATGATAGCATATGCAGGATATTTGCATTTTAAAAAAAAGAAAAATTTTCAGAAAAATTTAGAAATATTTTTTGATCCAAATTGGTCTATAGAAAACTCTCATAAGAATTTTTAATACACTATATGTATACTATATTTGTAAAAAATCTTTCGTTTTATGCAAAAGTAGGAATATACGATTGGGAAAAAAATAAAAAACAAAGGATTGTGTTTGACGTAAAAATAGATTTTAAGAACTTTCCTAATCTTAAGAAAAACAATATGAATCAATTTGTAGACTATGATTTTATAGAAATTTTGATCAGAAAAATTATTAAAAACAATCATTTTCCTCTTTTAGAGGATATAGTTTATGAAGTAATTAAAAAAATTAAAAAAAAATTTAGTTCTTTTAGAATTTCTATAAAAATTAGAAAGGGTTCAAATCAAATAAATTCTAAAAATTTTGGCATTATAGTCAAAAAAAAAGTAAACTTTTAAAATATGAAGCAAGATTTTTTATTCTATTTTTTTGCAGGAATAATTTCTGGGATTACAGAATTTTTTCCTATTTCTTCTACAGTTCATGTTAGTATTTTCTCTAAAATATTTAAAAATATTTCTTATGAAACAATAGATTTACTTAATTCTTTCGCGCAATTGGGATCTGCTATTATAGTTATAAAGAAATTTAAATCCTACTATTTTAAAATTTGTAATTTTTTTTTACGTTTCCTTTACAGAAAAATTTTAAAGATTTTAATATATATCAAATTTTTTTAGGAATTTTTCCAGCATTTTTATTTAGTATTTTAGTAAATCAAGATGGTATACAAAAATTCAGTAGTGGAAAAATAATCATTTTTTTTATAATAGGGAATATATTTCTTATTATTGCAGAAATTTTAAAAAATAATAAAAATAGCAAAAAAAAAGAGTACTATAAATTTTTCATTATCGGAATTGCACAATGTATATCTATTTTTCCAGGAATTTCTAGATCTGGAATAACTATTAGTACTGCAATTTTTTTAGGATTTTCTAAAAAAGAATCAATTAAAATTTCTTTTTTAATTTTTTCTCCTATTGTTTTAGGAAAGTTTTTTTTGTCCATTTATAAAAAATTTTATCTTTTTTTGGAAAATACAAGTGCTTGTTTTATTTCTTTTTTTTCTTCTTTTCTAGTCGCTTATTTTTTTATTAATATATTGCTCAAAATTTTAAAAAAATTATCTTTTTTATACTTTATTTTTTACAGATTCGCTATTTGTATTTTAGTATACTATGTAGATGATTTTTTTTAAATTTTTTAGCAATTCTAATTCTTTTTTTATTTATTTGGATACCTATATTTTTTCCTCTAAATCCTTTTTGAATAATACTTGTTATAGAAATATATTTGGTAGCTTTATAAAGTTTTCTTAAAAACAGTTTTCTTTGTTTCCAAAAATTTTTATTTTTTTTTTTAAATTCTTTTGCTTGATTAAAAGCAATAATTTTTTCTAAATTTTCTGGTTCTTTCCAAACATTAATTTTTTGAAATATTTTTAAAATTTTTTCAATAGAATATTTTTCTGGATATAGAAGTATAAAGTGATATTTTGATATTATTTTAGCTAACTTCATAAAAGAATTAGGAATTTTCTTTTTTTTACAAAATTTTTCTATATATTTTTCCTTTTCTTTGCTTATCAGAAAAAATTGGTATACAACTGCAGAAAATCTTAATTGAATATCTTTAGATATTCTAGAAATAATTTTCAATATATTCAGCATTCTATTTCCTAAATTGCTATTTTTTTTTTTATATTTTATACCAAACAAATTATAAATCTCTGGAAATACTACTTTCATAGCTCCACACTCTTTTAGAGTATAGAAATATATTTGCGGATTTTTTGTATTTAGTGCTTTTTCTGTTTCCTTCCAAATTCTCTCTGAAGAAATATAACATAATTCATGAGACATACTTTTTATTAATTTAAAAGTAGACATATCAATAGTAAAATTTAAATGAAACAACTTAGCATAAAATCTAGCAACTCTTAAAATTCTAAGAGGATCTTCAATAAATGCATTCGATATATGCCGTATAATTTTCATTTTTATATCTCTAATTCCATTAAATGGATCAAATATATTTTCGTATTTATCCATTGCAATTGCATTAATTGTTAGATCTCTTCTTTTTAAATCTTCTTGTAAAGAAATTTTTTTTGTAGAACAATTAAAATTGTTGTGTCGTTTACCAGATTTTTTTTCAACTCTTGCTAATGCATATTCTTCTTGTGATTTTGGATGCAAAAAGACTGGAAAATCTTTTCCGACTTTTTGGAAACCCAATTTTTTCATAATTTTTTCGTTTGCATCTAGAACTAACCAGTCTCTTTCTGTAATAGGAAGATTAAGAAATTTATCTCTTACTGCCCCCCCTACTAAATATATTTTCAATATATTTCCTTTCAATATGTATTAAAATATAAAATGTATCAAAAAATTTTATAACGACAATTACTTTTAATGCAAAAATATCTATAATAAAATCAAAAAATTATTTACAAAATTTTCAAAATGCAAAAATTATTTTTGAATTTTAAAAAATCTTCTGTACTAATTATAGGAGATATTATTTTAGATGAGTACATATATGGAAAAATTACAAAATTTTCTACGGAATCTTGTAATCCTATTTTGAAAATAAAAGATACAAAATTTTTTCCTGGAGGAGCTGCAAATGTAGCTATGAATGCAGCATGTTTAGGATCTAAAGTATACTTATTAGGTATTGTAGGAACTGATAAGGAATCAGAAATTTTAAAAAAAAAATTAGGTAAGAAAAAAGTTTTTTGTGAATTTTTATTCTCTGAAAGATATCCTACAATCAAAAAAACTAAGATATTTTCTGAAAAGCATACAATAGTAAGAATAGATAGAGAAAAACAATTTTTAAAATTTAAAAAAGACTTTTTTATAAAAAAAATACAAAAAATAATTTCTAAAGTTAACGTGATTATAGTATCAGATTATCAAAAAGGAACTGTACAACAAGTTCAAGATATTATAAAAATTGCAAATAAAAAAAAAGTTTTTATATTTATAGATCCAAAAGGGAAAAATTTTGATAAATATAAAAATTGTACTTTGTTAAAACCGAATCTACAAGAATTTCAAGAGATAGTAGGAAAGTGTAAAAATAAAAATACTATTATTAAAAAAGCAAAAAAAATGATTAGTAAATTAAATTTGTCAAATTTACTTATCACTTGCTCTGAAAAAGGAATGATATTTTTGCAGAAAAACGGAAGTACTTTGTATCTACCTTCAATTACAAAAAAAGTTGTAGATACAAATGGAGCTGGAGATACAGTAATTTCTGTTTTAGCAGTTTCTATTTCTTCAGGAAAAAATTTTCAAGAATCTATTCAGTTAGCCAATATTGCTTCTGGAATTGCAGTACAAAAATTTGGTACATCCTATATCAAAAAAGAAGAAATTGAAACATTTTTAATTAAAAAAAAAAAACATCTTAAAATAATTAGAAAAAAAGAAATTAAAAAAATTATTCAAATAGAAAAAAAAAAAGGAAAAAAAATAGTTATGACTAATGGAGTATTTGATATAATTCATGCAGGACATATTAAATATTTAAAACAAGCTAAATCTTTAGGAGATAGATTGATTGTAGCTGTAAATAGCGATAAATCTACAAAAGTTATTAAAGGATCTAAAAGACCTATTAATTCTTTGTGTAGAAGAATGCAAGTACTCTCAGAATTACGCATGATAGATTGGATTGTTTCTTTTCAGGAAGATTGTCCGAAAAAAATTATTTCTTTAATTAAACCAGATGTTTTAGTTAAAGGAGGAGATTATAAAAATAAAGAAATTATAGGAAAAAAAGAAGTTCTAAAAAATGGAGGAGAAGTAATCATTTTAGATTTAGAAAAAAACATTTCTACTACAAAAATTATTAATTTATATAAAAACTATTGTAAATCAAAATAGATTATTTATTTTTTAGTATTTAATTTCTTCTCTAGACTACGAATTTTTTTTTCTAGTCTGTAAATTTTTTTTTGAATACTAAAAAACTTTTTTTTCTCTGATTTTTTTTCGTAATAATTAAATTTACGAATTAAATTTTTTAAATCTAATATTTTTTTTTCTGCAATTTGTATTATTTTACAAAGATTTCTAAAAAAATTTTTTTTGGAATAGTTAATTAAATTTTTTAAATTTGACATGGTAGAATACCAATTCTATAAATCTATAAATTTTACATTAAATATCTGTACTTTAAAATAAATTTTTACTGATAAACAAATGGAAAAAAAATGAAAAGAACTTTTTCAAAAAGTTTAAAAAATTCAATCAAAATAGTAGAGAATGCAATATATTCCTTGAAAAAAGGAAAAGGAATTTTCTTATTTGATGATTATAATAGAGAAAATGAGTGGGACATTGTTTTTGCAGCGGAAAATATGGTTATTGAGCAAATGGCTTTTACAATTAGATACGGAAGTGGGATAGTATGTTTATGTTTAACGGAAGAAAAAGTTAAACAATTAAACTTACCTATGATGGTGAAAGAAAATAATAGTAAATATCAAACTCCATTCACTATAACTATAGAAGCAGCTAAAGGAGTAACTACTGGAGTTTCTGCAAAAGATAGAATTACAACCATTAAAACTGCTATCAATGATCTTGCAAAACCTTCAGATTTAAATAAACCTGGACATGTATTTCCGTTAAAAGCTAATCCAAAAGGAATTTTCGGAAGAATAGGACATACAGAAGCAGCTTTAGATTTAGTAAAGTTATCAGGATTGAAACCTGCCAGTGTAATATGCGAATTGACAAATGATGACGGTACTATGGCTAGTTTTAATGAAGTAAATAAATTTTCTGTTTTATACGATATGCCTATGTTAAAAATAAATAATTTAATTGACTATATGAATCATACTAAAATATTATAAATTCCATAAGGAAAATTAATGATAGCATTTTTTAGAATTTTTTTAATTTTAGTAATTGGAATTTTTGTATGTTTTTTTGGCGTAGTGTACTGTTTTTGTAGCAAAAAAAAAAATTACTCTCATGTAAGAACTTTTGGAAGAATTTTTGGAAAATTTTCTACTTTAGTAGGATTATCTGTAGAAGTTAAGAAAACGCACTTTTCTTTTCCTAAAAAATGCATATATATAGCCAATCATCAAAATAATTATGATATGTTTACTGTATCTAATGCTATACCAAAAAACACTATTACAGTAGGAAAAAAAAGTATACTTTTTATTCCATTTTTTGGAATACTGTACTGGATAACAGGAAATTTATTAATAGATCGTAAAAATTTTTTTAATTCTTTTAATGTAATTGAAAGAATAGTAGAAAAAGTTAACAAACATATTTGCGTACTTATTTTTCCAGAAGGAACTAGAAGCTATAGTAAAAAGTTATTGAAGTTTAAAAAGGGAGCTTTTTACTCAGCTATTTCTGCAAAAGTACCTATAGTTCCGATTTGTTCTTCTAGTACATATAAACAAGTAGATTTAAATAGATTCAGTAATGGAAAAGTAATAATAGAAATACTAAATCCAATTGATACAAAAAATTATAAGATTACTCAAGTGAATCATCTTACTAAATATTGTTGGAATATTATGGAAAAAAAAATACAATCTTTGAATAAAGAAGTAAAAAATAAATAAGTTATGCCCGGACTTGGAATCGAACCAAGGACACGGGGATCTTCAGTCCACTGCTCTACCAACTGAGCTATCCGGGCTAATTTCCTATGAAATTATATCTTTTTTGAAATTTTAGTCAATAAATTAATTTTTAAAATTTTTATTATTTTTATATTTTTATATTTTTTAATGACCAATCGAAATATTTTTTTGATACCTTATCAATTTTTATAGATAAAATTTCTGGAATTTGATAATTGTGTATTTTTTTTATTTCTTTTACTACTTTCTTTTCTAAAGAACTTATTGTTTTTATAACTAATACTATTTCTTTTACTTTTTGTATTTTTTTATTCCAATAAAAGTACGAATTAACTTTTAAAAATGCATTTATACAAAAAGAAATTTTTTTTTTCAACAGAGTTTCTGCTATTTTTTTTTCGTATTTTTTATCTGGTACTGTACAAATTATAGCAATAATTTTTTCTTTTCCTTTTATATTTTGCATAAATTTATAAATATTCATTTTATAATAGTAATTTTTTATTCTAGATGTTTTTTATTAAAAATAGAAAATTTGAAAAAAAAAAAAAAAAATACTCTTGAAGGTTTTTGTAATGCCCCCATTAAATGCTTACGAAACTAAATATAAATAATATCTATTATGTTAATAAAATTAATATAGATTTTGTTAGGAGAATTATCGATGAAAATTCGTCCGTTACATGATCGCGTAATTGTCAAACGTAAAGAAGTAGAAGCAAAATCCGCTGGAGGTATTGTATTAACAGGCTCTGCAGCAGGAAAATCTACAAGAGGAGAAGTTTTAGCTGTTGGGCATGGTCGTATTTTGGAAAACGGAGAAATAAAAAAGTTAGACGTTAAAGTCGGTGATATTGTTATTTTTAATGATGGATACGGTGTAAAAATAGAAAAAATTGACAATGAGGAAGTTTTAATCATGTCAGAAAGTGATATTTTAGCTATTGTTGAAAAGTAAACTTTTCCATAATCGTCTACAATAAAAAAATAAGGAAAATGAAATGGCAGCTAAAGACGTAAAATTCGGTAATGATGCTCGTTTAAAAATGTTTCGAGGAGTAAATATATTAGCCGATGCAGTAAAAGTTACATTAGGACCTAAAGGACGTAATGTAGTTTTAGATAAATCTTTTGGTGCACCGGTTATTACGAAAGATGGAGTTTCAGTCGCTAGAGAAATTGAGTTAGAAGACAAATTTGAAAATATGGGAGCTCAAATGGTTAAAGAAGTGGCTTCTAAAGCTAATGATGTAGCTGGAGATGGTACCACAACGGCAACTGTTTTAGCACAATCTATTGTAAACGAAGGTTTAAAAGCAGTAGCATCTGGTTTGAATCCAATGGATTTAAAAAGAGGTATTGATAAAGCAATAATTGCAGCAGTTGAAGAATTAAAAAAACTTTCAGTACCTTGTTCAGATTCTAAATCAATAGCACAAGTCGGTACTATATCTGCAAATGCAGATCATACAGTAGGGACATTAATTGCAAATGCTATGGAAAAAGTAGGAAAAGAAGGAGTTATAACAGTAGAAGAAGGTTCTGGATTGAATGATGAACTAGATGTAGTAGAAGGAATGCAATTCGACAGAGGATACCTTTCTCCATATTTTGTAAATAAACCTGAAACTGGAACAGTAGAATTAGAAAATCCTTTTATACTTCTAGCAGATAAAAAAGTGTCTAATATTAGAGAAATGCTACCAATATTAGAATCTGTAGCAAAATCTGGAAAATCTCTTCTAATTATTGCTGAAGATTTAGAAGGAGAAGCACTGGCTACATTAGTTGTAAATACTATGAGAGGTATTGTAAAAGTCGTTGCTGTAAAAGCTCCTGGATTCGGAGATAGAAGAAAAGCTATGCTACAAGACATAGCTATTTTGACATCAGGAACAGTAATTTCTGAAGAAATAGGATTAGAATTAGAAAAAGCTAGTTTAGAAGATATGGGTCAAGCGAAAAAAGTTGTTATCACAAAAGAGACAACAACTATTATCGATGGATTAGGAAGTAAATCTGAAATTAATAGAAGAGTAGCGCAAATAAACCAACAAAGAGAAGAAGCTACTTCTGATTACGATAAAGAAAAGCTACAAGAAAGAGTTGCAAAATTGGCTGGAGGTGTAGCAGTTATAAAAGTTGGAGCAGCTACTGAAGTAGAAATGAAAGAAAAAAAAGCTAGGGTAGAAGATGCTTTACATGCTACTAGAGCTGCTGTAGAAGAAGGTGTAGTTCCTGGAGGAGGAGTTGCTTTAATTAGAGTTGCAAATAAAATTGTTGATCTTAGAGGAGAAAATGAAGATCAAAATGTTGGAATAAAAGTTGCAAGAAGAGCTATGGAAGCTCCTTTGCGTCAAATAGTAGCGAATGCTGGAGAAGAACCTTCGGTAATAGCAAATAAAGTAAAGGCAGATAAAGGAAACAACGGATACAATGCCGCTACCGAACAATACGGAGATATGATATCTTTAGGAATTTTAGATCCTACAAAAGTAACTCGTTCTGCATTACAATATGCTGCTTCTATAGCAGGATTAATGATTACTACAGAATGTATGATAACAGATCTTCCAAAAGAGGAAAAACCAGAATTAGGTTCTGGAGGAATGGGAGGAGGAATGGGAGGAATGGGAGGAATGATGTAGCCTTCCACTAAAAATAAAAATTTAAAAACCCTCTTTCAAAAGAGGGTTTTTAAAAATTTAGAAAAACTTTACTTAAATATCCAGGTAATTCTCTTACTAATCTAGGTAATAAATATCCAGAAATTTCTTGAGATAATTTTTTAATTATTTTTTTAGCTATTTTTTCTTCCACTAAAAAGTGTTTTGTTCCTTCTACTAAATCTAACATATGTATGTAGTACGGAACTATTCCTATTTCAAATAATTTATAACTTAAATTTTTTAAAATGCTTACTTCATCATTAATTCCTTTTAGTAAAACACTTTGATTGAATAATCTTACATTAGATTCTTTTAATTTTTTGATATACTTTATTACTTTTTTATTAATTTCTTTAGGGTGATTAATGTGTGTTACAAAACAAATAATTAGTCTAGAAGAAGAAAAAATTTTACATAGTTCTTCTGTAATTCTTTCTGGAATAATAGTAGGAAATCTACTATGAACTCTCAAAATTTTAATTTGCGGAATATTTTCCAATAATTTTATAAAAATTCTAATTTTTTCGTCTTTTTCAATTAAAGGATCTCCACCAGAAAAAATTACTTCATTGATATTTCTATTTTTTTGTATATATTCTATAATTAAATGAAAATTTTTTAGATTAATAGTATTATTTTTGTATGTAAAATTCTTTCTAAAGCAGTATCTACAATGTATTGCACATTCTTTATTTAAGATTAGTAAAATTCTATTTTTGTACTTATGAAGTAGTCCTGGTACGGAATTTTTTTTTCCTAATATTGGATCTTTTATAATATTTTTATAATTCCTTTTTTCTTTAATGTTTGGAATAAATTGTCTAAATATTGGATCTTGAAAATTTTTGTTTTTTATACCTTTTAGAAAGGATATAGGTATTTTTAAAGGAAAATTACTGTTTTTTAAAATTTTTTTAGATTGAAAATTCTTTTTAAAATTTAAAACCTTATCTAATTTTTTTGAATTTGTAATTTGTCTATTCAGTTTTTTTAACCAAATATCTTTTTTACGCATTTTAAAAATTTATGAAAATTTATCGTATTAACGAATTTTATAATGGATTAAAAATAATTCAAAATGGAGAACCTTGTACAATTATTAAAAATGAATTTGTAAAACCAGGAAAAGGACAAGCATTTAACAGAGTAAAATTCAAAAGTCTTATTTCAAAAAAAATTTTTGAAAAAATTTTTAAAACTAACGATTTTGTCAATGCAGCAAATGTAATAGAAAAAAAATTATCGTATTTATATCATGATAGAGAACTTTGGTATTTTATGGATCCAAAATCTTTTGAACAATACGAAATAGAAAAAAAAGTCATAGGTAGTAAGAAATACTGGCTAATTATTCAAAAAAAATACAAAATAGTTTTTTGGGAAGAAAAGGCAATATCTATTACTATTCCACATTTTTTATTTTTTAAAATAATTTCTGTAAATTCCTCCATTAAAGGAAATACGACAAATTCTACTAGTTGGAAACTAGCAAGTTTATCTAATGGAATCGATATAAAAGTGCCTATATTTATACAAGTGAATGATATAGTAAAAGTAGATACAAAAAAATGCGAGTACATATCTAGGATAAATAAAAAATGAAAAATAAATCATGGAATTCAAGTGTAGATTTAAAAACATTAAAAAAAAGATCATTTATTATACAAAAAATAAGAAAATTTTTTTTTGAAAGAAAAGTTTTAGAAGTAGAAACTCCAATACTAGCAGAAAATTGCTCTATGGATCGAAATATAATACACTTTAGAACCAATTTATTGAATTTATATGGAAAAAAAAAAACAATGTATTTGATGAGTAGTCCGGAATTCCATATGAAGAGAATCATAGCACAAATAAAAGTATCAATTTTTCAGATCTGTAAAAGTTTTAGAAATCAAGAAATAGGAAAAATACATAACCCAGAATTTACTATGTTAGAATGGTACAGAGTAGGATATACTATTTTCGATCTTATGAAAGAAATAAAGGATTTATTAAAAATATTTTTTTCTTTTTTTAAAGAAAAAAAAATTTCCTACAGAAGTGTTTTTTTAAAGTACTTTCAAATTGATCCATTTTTAGTAAAAAAAAAAAAATTAGTACGTATAATTAAAAAATACAACTTATTTCATAAGATACATGAACTCAATAAAAATTCTCTTTTAGAAATAATTTTTTCATTTCTTATAGTCCCTAAAATTTCTAAAGATTGTTTTACTTTTATTTACCATTTTCCTAGTTATATTTTTAGTTTAGCAAAAAATAATGAAAAAAATAAAAATATTTCAGAAAGATTTGAGTTGTATTTTCGAGGTATAGAATTAGCAAATGGATTTTTTGAATTACAAGATTATAAAGAACAATATTATAGATTTCTACAAGAAAATCAAAATAGAAAAAAAGAAAAATTAAAAATAATAAAGATAGATAAAAAATTTTTAAGATCTTTAAAATTTGGAATTCCTTCTTGTTCTGGAGTAGCTTTAGGATTAGACAGGTTGATTATGATCATTTTAAAAAAAAAAAATATTAAGAAGGTTATTTCTTTTTGTATAGATAAAGCTTAGGAATTTTTAAAAGTTGCTATTTTTTCTCCCATTTTTATATATTTATTGCAAATAATCGACTTTTCAAATGCTATTCTTTTAGAAAATAAGCTAATCACAGTAGATCCAAATTCAAATTTAGCGATTTCTTGTCCTTTTTTTAAAAAATTTTTTTTATTTTTTTTACAAATACTATATTTTTTCTTAAAAAATTCTTTTTTATTCCATATAGTTTTTATACCTCCAACAATTATAGCTCCTACCAAAATTTTTATAAAAATTCCAAATTCGCACTGAAAAACGCATATAACTTTTTCATTTTTTATAAGTACTTTAGGAAAAATTTTTATAATTTTTGGATTTACTGAAAAAAATTCTCCTGGACTATACACAATATTTTTCAAAAATCCAGAATAGCACATATGTACTCTATGATAATTTTTTGGAGAGAGATAACTAATTGTATAACTTCCTTTGCTAAATTGTTGTACAAGATTTTTATCGAAATTTAGAATTTTTCTTAAATCTATATACTTATTTTTTACAAAAAAAATTTTTTTTTTCTTAAGAAATCCATATTCAGTAATTATTCCATCTACTGGAGATACTATAGAAAACTTCTCTTTATTAATTGGTCTACTCTCTTTTTTAATTTTTCTAGTAAAAAATTCTGCAAATGTTAAATAAGATTTTATATTTCTTTTTCTTAGTTCTAACAATTCAATACTATAAAATTTTATAAACATTTTTATCATAAAGGTTGTTACTCTACCTAATTTTTGATTAAGCACAAAAGAAAAAATTTTTGTTATCAATTTTTTTGGAAGTATTTTTTGCAAAAAAAATAAAAATATATTTTTCATATTTATAAAAAGTTTGAATTTTTTTACTAAAAAATCTAAAGTATTAAATTATATATAATATTTTTATAAAAATTCAAATTTTGGAATATATTTATGCTAGAAAAAAAAAAAAATTTAGTTTGGATAGATTTAGAAATGACGGGATTAGACCCTAAAAAAGATAAAATAATTGAAATAGCTAGTTTGGTTACGAATTCTAATTTAGAAATCCTGGAAGAAGGACCTTCTATAGTAATTTTTCAAAGTGATAGTCAATTATCTAAAATGAATGAATGGAATAAACATATCCATTCTATAAATGGATTGATTCAAGAAGTGAAACATAGTAAAATCGAAGAGGAAGAAGCAGAAAAAATGACCATAGATTTTTTAAAAAAATGGACTATTTACAAAAAATCTCCAATTTGTGGAAGTAGTATATGGAAAGATAGACATTTTTTATTTAATTATATGCCAAATCTAGAATCTTATTTACATTATAGATGTATAGATGTTAGCACGATTCGAGAACTATCTAGTAGATGGAATAAAAATTTAATTTTTCAAAGAAAAAAACAAGAAAAACAGCATAGAGCAATGAATGATATTCGTAATTCAATAAAAGAATTAATTTTTTATAGAAAAAATTT
This sequence comes from bacterium endosymbiont of Pedicinus badii, assembly GCF_002075085.1. Classification (GTDB taxonomy): domain Bacteria; phylum Pseudomonadota; class Gammaproteobacteria; order Enterobacterales; family Enterobacteriaceae; genus PRUG. The sequence continues at coordinate 208,237 of NZ_LKAS01000002.1, forward strand.
TTTTTTACTAAAAAATAGTATATAAATTTTTTAATATGATGCGGGAATAGCTCAATTGGTAGAGTACAACCTTGCCAAGGTTGAGGTTGCGAGTTCGATTCTCGTTTCCCGCTAGTATTTTAGATACATAAAATTTTTAAAATTTACAAAAATATTTAAAATGCTTAAAACAAAAAAAGATAAAAAAAAATTATTTTTTTATTTGGACCTACAGCTTCTGGAAAAAGTGATCTTGCGATAAAAATTGCTAAAACTCTTTCTACACAAATAATTAGTGTAGATTCTTCGTTAGTGTACAGAGAAATGGATATTGGTACAAATAAACCAAACAAAAAAATACTAAAAAAAATTCCTCACCATCTAATTAATATAATCAATCCAACAGAATCGTTCTCTGTAGCTAAATTTTGCAAAGAAATTTATAAAAAACTACCTTATTTTTTTAAAAAAAAGAAAATACCTATACTAGTTGGAGGAAGCATGTTTTACTTTAACAGGTTGTTGTTGGGACTTTCTCCAAATTTACCAAAAAGTAATGAAAAAATTAGGAATTTGTTAAGTAAAATTGATACAAACATTTTATATAAAGTACTGAAAAAAATAGATTTTTGTACTTTTAGTAAGATTCATAGAAACGATAAAAAAAGAATTATAAGAGCTATTGAAGTATATTTGCTATCAGGTAGAAAAATTTCTTCTTTTAAAAAAGAAAAAATAAAAAAAATATCTCATTCAATAATGCAATTTGGTATTGTTCCTAAAAAAAAGTATTTGTACCAAGCAATAGAAACAAGATTTTATAAAATGATAGATATGGGGTTAGAAAGAGAAGTAATAAATTTGATTGAAAAATATAAACTAAATAAGAGTTCTAATTCTATGAAAATTATTGGATATAGACAAATGTTATCATATATTTCAAAAAAAATTCGATACGAAGAAATGTGCAAAAACACTATTTTTGCAAATAAAAATTTAATCAAAAAACAAATGACATGGCTCAAAAAATGGAAAAATGTTTTTTGGATAAAAGAAAAAGATACTCATTTACAATTTGAAATTTTTATGAAAATATATAAAAAATTACTTTTTTCTAAATAGTATTAAAATTTTTTGATTTCTAATCAGGAGAATTTTTCTTAAATGAATAAAATAAAAAAGAATAAATATAATTTTTTAGAAAAATACAAATTTAGTAGAATAAATAAAATGCTCAAAGAGGAGCTTCCAGATTTAGAAAAAGTATTTTTAGATTTTTTAAAAAAATTTTTTTCTTTTAAAGAAAATAATAAAAATCTAAAAAAAGGAAAAAAAAGTTCTTATATTTTGTATTTTTTTTTTCTTATGTCTTTATTTATATGGTTTGGCAGTGGTTTTTATACAATTAAAGAAGCAGAAAGAGGAGTTGTACTACGATTAGGAAAATTTCATCATATAGTGCAACCAGGATTAAATTGGAAGCCAAATTTTATAGATTCAGTAATAACAGTAAACGTAGAATCTGTAAAAGAACTAGCTGCTTCAGGAATTATGCTAACTTCTGATGAAAATGTCGTAAAAGTAGAAATGAATGTACAGTATAAAGTTACTGATCCAAAAAAATATTTGTTTAATGTAAATGATCCTGATGAAAGTTTACGACAAGCTACAGATAGTGCTTTGAGAGGAGTGATAGGAAAATATACTATGGATAAAATACTTACAGAAGGAAGAACTGTTGTAAGAAATGATACGCATCATGTTATAGAAGAAACTATAGAACCTTATAATATGGGCATAATGCTTTTAGATGTAAATTTTCAAACAGCTCGTCCTCCTGAAGAAGTAAAAGCTGCTTTTGACGATGCTATAGCAGCAAGAGAAAATGAACAACAGTACATTAGAGAAGCAGAAGCTTATGCAAATGAAGTAAAACCAATAGCGAAAGGTAAAGCACAAAGAATTTTAGAAGAGGGAAAAGCATATAAGGTAAAAACAATTTTAGAAGCTAAAGGAGAAATTGAAAGATTTACTAAAGTTCTTCCAATTTATAGACTATCTCCAAAAATTACAAAAAAACGTCTTTATATAGATACTATGGAACAAATATTAAAAGAAAACAACAAAATATTATTGAGTAAAAGCAACAAAAACAATATTTTTCTATTTCCTATAGAAAAAAATACTGTATTTAAAAAATTAGAAAATAAGTAAAAAATAGAAAAATTTCAAAGAATTAAAATTTAAAATGGAAATTTATAAAAATGAAAAAATATTTTTTGTCTGTATTTCTTTTTAGTATTATTTTTTTGTATGCTTCAGTATTTATTATTCCAGAAGGACAAAGAGGAATTTTGTTAAGATTTGATAAAGTTTTAAGAGATCAAAATTCTAATGCTATTATATACTTTCCTGGAGTGCATACAAAAATTCCATTTATAGAAAAAATTAAAAAACTTGACGCAAGAATACAAACTATGGAAAATCAAGCAGATAGATTTGTAACTATGGAAAAAAAAGATCTTATTGTAGATTCCTATATAAAATGGAAGATTAGTGATTTTAGCAGATACTATTTAGCTACTGGAGGAGGTGATATATCTAGGGCAGAAGTATTAATAAAAAGAAAATTTTCAGATAGATTACGATCTGAACTTGGAAAACTTGATGTTCGAGATATTGTAACAGATTCTAGAAATCAATTAATGACAGATGTAAAAAATTCTTTAAATTTTGGATCAAATGAAGATACTGATCAAAAAACAGATTTTAAAAACAAAAATACTTATACGAATAGTATAGGTTCTTTAGGAATTCATATAGTAGATGTTAGAATAAAACAAATAAACTTACCTATAGAAGTTTCTGATGCAATTTATCAAAGAATGCGTGCAGAAAGAGAAGCGGTGGCAAGAAGACATAGATCACAAGGACAAGAAGAAGCAGAAAAATTGCGAGCTACAGCAGATTATGAAGTTACTAAAATTCTATCGGAAGCTAAAAGTAGATCTCTTATTATAAAAGGAGAAGCTGATGCAGAAGCATATAAATTGTACTCTGAAGCATTTAGTAAAGATCCAGAATTCTATAATTTTTTAAGATTGCTTAGATCGTACAAAAATATTTTTCAAGATGAAAAAAAGAATCTTATTTTTTTAGATTCAGAAAACGAGTTTTTAAAATTTATGAAACCAATTGAGTAAAATGCAAAAATGAATGAAAAAAAAATAAATAAAAATATAGCAATTATTGGAGCGCAATGGGGAGATGAAGGGAAAGGAAAAATAGTGGATTTTTTATCAAAAAAATTTGATTATGTTGTCAGATATCAAGGAGGAGGAAATGCGGGACATACGATCGTTAAGAAAAACAAAAAAATTGTTCTACACTTAGTACCTTCTGGAATTTTGCATACAAATGTTACAAATATTATTGCTAACGGAGTTGTAATTAATCCAAAAAATTTACAAGAAGAAATACAAAATATACAAAATTTTGGAATTAATACTAAAAATAGAATATACATTTCAGAAAATTGCTTTTTAGTTTTTTCTTTTCATACTATTTTTGATAAAATGAGAGAAAAATTTTTGAAAAATAAAGCGATTGGCACTACAGGAATGGGTATTGGTCCCGTTTATGAAGACAAAATAGCAAGAAGAGGAATAAGAGTTTCTGATCTAAAATATAGTAAGATTTTTTCTGAAAAACTAAAGTTTTTGATAGAATACTATAATTTTTATTTGACTAAGTTTTTTAACTATAGAAAAATTGAGTATCTTGAAATTTTTAAAGAAGCTATGAAAAATGCAGAATTTTTAAAAAAAATTTCTATAGATACAATAGATAAATTAGATGAAATTAAGAGACAAAAAAAATCTGTTATTTTTGAAGGAGCACAAGGATCTTTGCTGGATATCGATCATGGTACATATCCTTATGTTACATCTTCAAATACTAGCATAGGAGGAGTATTTTCTGGTTCTGGAGTTGGATTTAACTATATAAAAAAATCAATAGGAGTTATTAAATCATACTGTACTAGAGTAGGATCTGGTCCTTTTCCAACAGAATTATTTGGAAAAATAAAAAAAGAAATATTTACTAAAGGACAAGAAATTGGATCAACAACTGGAAGAATTAGAAGAATTGGATGGTTAGATGCAGTGCTTTTAAGAAAAGTTGTTAAAATAAATGCATTCAGTTATTTATGTCTAACAAAACTAGATGTACTAGATAATTTAGAAGAAATTAAAGTCTGTATCTACTATATTTTAAAAAATGGAGAAAAAGTAAGATTTACCCCAATTTGTACACAGTTTTTAGAAGAAGTTAAACCAGTTTATAGAACTTTTCCAGGATGGAAAAAAAATACATCAAAAATTAAAGATTTTTTTCTACTTCCAGAAAAAGCAAAAAATTACATAAATTATATAGAAGAAGTATTAGATATTCCAATAAAAATAATTTCTACTGGTCCAGAAAGAAATTCTATTATTATTAGAGAAATGTAGATTTTTCTTATTTTTTTAATGTAAATTTTTAAAAAATAAAAATTTTTTCTTTACTACTGAGCTTATTCTAAACAGAATGAAAAATATTACAAAAGAATTTCTTAAAAAAAATATATTTTTAAAAAAAAAAAGTATTTTTTACGTAGAAATAAAAGAAATAATTACAAGAAAAAGATAGATAATTTATTACAAGATAAAGGAGATTCTCTTCTTATTCTTGTATTAGATAGGATAACAGATCCAAGAAATTTTGGTGCTTGTCTTAGATGTGCTTCTGCTGCTGGGGTTCATGCTGTTATAACAACTAAAAGACACTCTGCTAAAATAAATTCTACTGTAAATAAAACATCTTGTGGAGCAAGTTATTACACTAACTTAATATCTGTAAGTAATCTTTCTGAATCATTGTTGTACTTAAAAAATAAAAATATTTGTATTATTGGGGCAGATTGTTCTTCAAAAAATATTCTTTATTCTAAAAATAGAAAATTTGATTTTCCTATAGCTGTTGTTTTTGGTTCAGAAGGTTTCGGTTTAAGAGATCTAACAAAAAAAAATTGCGATGAATTAGTTAGAATACCTTCTTTTGGAAAAATTTCTGTTCTTAACGTTTCTGTTTCTGTAGGAATATTTTTATTTGAAATAATTAGAAATAGATTATTTTCAGTGTGCTAAATAATTAAAATTTTGCAAAAAAATAGAAAATCAAATATAATCCAAAAAAAGAAAATTTTTTGGAAAATAGAATGTATCACTATGAACTAGTATTTATGGTACATCCAGATTATAGTAGCAAAATTTCAAAAATATTAGATAAATACGAAAAATTTATTTTAACAAATAATGGAAAAATACATAGAAAAGAAGATTGGAATAGAAGACAATTAGCGTACTCAATTAATAATCTTAAGAAAGCTCATTATATTTTAATGAATTTTGAAATTAAAGAAAAAAATACAATTTTAAAAATAAAAAAAATGTTAAAAATGGATTCTTGTATTATAAGGAATATAATAATAAAAAATAAAAAATTTACAAAAGGAATTTCTCCTATTTTAAAAATAAAAGAAGAGAAAAAAGAACAAAATACTACTTAAAAATATGAAAGAAAATTTATGCAAAAATTTTATAGAAGAAAAAAATTTTGTCGTTTTACGATAGAAAAAATTAAAGAAATTGATTATAAAGATATAAATTTGTTAAAAAATTATATTACAGAAAGCGGAAAAATAATTCCAAGTAGGATAACAGGAACAAAATCAAAGTTTCAAAGAAAACTTTCTAATGCTATAAAAAAAGCAAGATTTTTATCACTTTTACCATATACGGATCAACATCATTGAAATGAAAGTAATTTTATTAAAAAAAATAGCAAATTTAGGAAATTCTGGAGAAATAGTTAGAGTAAAATCAGGATTTGCAAGAAATTTTTTAATTCCCTATAAAAAAGCTCTTTTAGCCAATAAAAAAAATTTAGATTTTTTTAGTAGAAAAAAAGAAGATCTTATAATACAAGAAAAAAAATTAATTCAAAATTCTAGAAAGAAAATTAATTTGATAAGTAAATTTAGTAATATCATTATTTTTTCAAGAATTAAAAAAGATAATAAAATATTTGGATCAATAGGAAAAAAAGAAATTTTACAGTATTTAAAAAATTTGTATAAGTCTGATTTTATAGAAAAAAAAGAAATTATATTAAATAATCCTATTAAAAAATTAGGAATACATAAGGTAAAATTTCAATTTTATAAAAATTTTCAGTATGATATCATTATTTGTGTACTACCTAAAAAATATTAAATTATTTTTTTTTATTTCTTTGAAATGCTAATAATATTTCTTTTTTAGCACTTTTTCTTCCATTCCATCCATGTATTTTACTCCATTTATTTTTTTCTAAATCTTTATAATGTTGAAAAAAGTGAAGTATTTTTTCTAAAACAGATTTAGGTAAATCATAAATATCATTAATATTTTGGTAATCTTGAGTAATTTTTTTATTTGGAACAGATATAATCTTAGAATCCATACCAGATTCATCTTCAGTTTTTAGTACTCCTATTGGCTTTGATAAGATGACAGATCCTACTAGTATAGGATAGTGTGTTATAACTAATGCATCTAAAGGATCTCCATCATTGGATTTTGTTCCATTAATATATCCATAGTTATAAGGATATGTCATAGATGTAGAAAGAAATCTATCTACAAATATTATGTTTTTTTTCTTGTCTATTTCGTATTTCACAGAATAATTAGAATGAGAAGAAATCTCGATAGTTACATAAATATTTTCTGGAAATTTTTTTCCTATTGGAACATTAGAGAAATTCATGGTATTTTTTTTTAGAAATATTTTATTTATTTTATAGTATTATTTAAGTAATTTCAAAAAATTAAAAGTTTTTATCTAAAATATATTTTCCTAAACTTTTAAGTGCTTTTTTATATACAGAATTTGGTAGAAAGTTCAAATTTTTTGTAGCTAATTGTACTTTTTTTTTAGCAAAGTTTTTTGTAAATTCGAAAGAATTATGTTCTTTCATAATACTAGTAATTTCGTATAAGAAGTTTTTTTTTTTATTTTGCATGGATTTTTTTATTGTATGAAACTGTTTCATATTGCAATTTTTTATACAATGAATCAATGGAAGAGTAATTTTTCCTTCTATAAAATCATTTCCTATTTGTTTTCCTAGTACTTTTTTTGTAGAAAAATAATCAGAAAGATCATCGATAATTTGAAAAGCTATCCCTAAATTTTTTCCATAATTTTTCAAATTTTTGTTTTGTTTTTTGTCGATCTTTCTAAAAATTTTTACAGATTGAGAGCATACTTCAAACAAGCAAGCTGTTTTTTTGTATACTATCTTTATGTAATTTTGTACTGTAATATCTAAATTTTTATAATTCTCAATTTGTAGAATCTCTCCTTCTACAATATTAAAAGCTGCATCGGAAATCAATTTTAGTATTTTAAGAGATTTTATAGAATAGATTATTTGAAATGCTTTCGTGTATATTAAGTCTCCTATTAAAATTCCAATTGAAGTGCCAAAAATTTTATTTACTGTTTCTTTTCCTCTTCTAAAACTAGAGTGATCTATAATGTCGTCATGTATTAAAGTGGCTGTGTGTATAAATTCTACTAAAGCAGCTAATTTAATATGCTCGTTTCCTTTGTACTGAAAAATTTTTGCTAGTAGTAATATTATAATAGGACGAATTTTTTTTCCTTGTGTATTTATTATATACCTACTTACTTTACTAATAAGAGGTATATTAGACTTCATATATTTTCTCATTACATAGTCTACTTTATCTATATCTTTTTGAACTAATTTTAAAATTTCTATAAATTTCATGGTCATTTATTTTTTTTTTTTTTTTTGATAAAGTAATTAGAATATAAAACAAAAAAGAAATTAAAAGTAAAATTTTTATTTATAAAAAATGAAAAATTCAATATACGTAATATTTGAATACAAAAATCAGCAGTATCGATGTTGTATAGGAGAAAAAATAAAAATAAATAAAATTATTGGAGAAATAGGAGAAAAAATAGTCTTTAAAAAAGTTTTGTTTTTTTCAATAAATAAAGATATTGAAATAGGAAATCCTTACTTAAATAAAAAGATTTTTGCTAAAGTCCTAAAAATAGGAAAAGAAAAAAAAATTATAATTTTGAAATTCAAAAGAAGAAAGCACTTTAAAAAAAAAATGGGATATAGACAAAAATTTACACTTATAAAAATAGAAAACTTTATTTAATTTTAAATAGGAATAGAAAATAATTTATGGCACAAAAGAAAGCTGGAGGATCAACAAGAAATGGAAGAGATTCGATAGGAAAGAGATTAGGAATAAAATGTTTTTCTGGACAATTAATAAAATCAGGAAATATTATTGTAAGACAAAGAGGAACAAAATTTCTTCCTGGAATAAATGTAGGTTGTGGAAAAGACTATACAATTTTTTCAAAAATTTATGGAAAAGTGTTTTTTACAAAAAAAGGAAACAAAAAATATATAAATGTTTTAAAAATAAAAGAATAGAACAGTATGAAATTTTTAGATGAAGTACTAATATCAATACGATCAGGAAACGGTGGTAATGGTAAAATAAGTTATAAAAAAAAAAAAAAGTATCCAGATGGAGGTAATGGAGGAAAAGGAGGTGACGTATGGATTTGTTGCAATGCTAGTATGAATTCTCTTATAAAATACAAACATAAAAATATTCTATCTTCAGAAAATGGAGAAAATGGAAAAAAAAATAATTGCACAGGAAGAAAAGGAAAAGATTTATTTTTAGATGTTCCTTTAGGAACAAAAATTTTTGATTTTGAAACTAAAGAATGTATATTTGATATCATGGAAAATAAATTTTCTATAAAATTATTGCAAGGAGGTAGAGGAGGTTTAGGAAATTATTTTTTTAGATCTAAAAAAAAAACTGAAATTTATAAAACTTTTGGGAAAAAAGGAATCAAAAAAAAAATACTTTTAAGTTTTTTTATTCCAGTAGATATAGGAATAGTTGGTAAGACGAATTCTGGAAAATCTTCCTTATTTGAAAAAATTTCTTCTGTAAAAACAAAAATAGATAATTATCCTTACACAACTCTATATCCCAAAATTGGAATATGTTTTGAAAAAAAAAGAAAAATCTTCAGTTTGCTTGATACTCCAGGTATAGAAAAAAATTCAAGTTCTGGTTTTGGATTAGGTATAAAATTTGTTAAGCATTTAGAAAGATGCAAATTTTTAGTGTATATACTAGATGGATCTAAAGAATTTTCCACATGGTATAAAGATTTTTTAACTATTAGAAAAGAAATACGAAAATCTAATAAAAAAGTATTTTATAAAAAATTTATAGTGGTTGTTAATAAAATTGATACTATATCAAAAAAAAAAAATATAGAAAAGTTTGTGCATTCAATAAAAACAAAATATTTTTGCAAAAAAGTTTATTTTACTTCCACTAGAAAAAATACAGGAATACAAAAAATTAAATTTTTTCTTAGTAATATAATAAGAAAAGAAAAAAATAGCAATTCTTATAAAATAGAAGAAGAAATAAAAAAAAGTTTTTTTTGGAACTAAAATAAAAAAACTAATTAGAAATTTTGTGTCTAGACAATACGACTATTGTATTTATAATATAATGAATAAAATTCATCATACTTAATAATTTTGTACTGAATAAAATAGGAATTTATTATATGAATCAGTTTCCTATGACTTTAGAAGGAGCAAAAAAGCTTAAAAAAGAGTTAGAATACTTAAAAAATATTGAAAGACCAAAAATTACAAAAGCTATTTCTGAAGCTAGATCTCATGGTGATTTAAAAGAAAATGCAGAATATCATGCTGCTAGAGAGCAGCAAAGTTTTTGTGAAGGAAGAATAAAAGAGATAGAATCTAAATTGTCTTATGCACAAATTATAGATATTACTAAAATTACACCTAGTAAAAAAGTAGTATTTGGATCAACTGTCAGTCTAATAAATTTAAAAACTAAAAGTAAGATATCTTATAAAATTGTTGGAGAAGATGAAGCGGATCTAAAAAAAAAACTAATTTCCATTAGTTCTCCTATAGCTAGAGGACTGGTAGGGAAAAAAGAAAAAGAAATTGCTTATATAGATACACCTAGAGGAATAGCAAAATACAAAATTTTAAAAGTTCAATACATATAAAAATTTTGTTTAATGAAAAAAAAATCACCTAAAAAAATAGATGTTTTCCAACAAAAAATTCGTTCTAGATCTTTTTATAAGATTGAAGAAATGGACAAAAAATACTCTTTAATTGAATCTAATTTTAGAGTAATCGATTTAGGATCTTCTCCAGGTGGATGGTCGCAATACATATCAAAAAAGATAAGAAATGGAAAAATTTTCTGTTGTGATATATTACCTATGGATCCTATAGAAAAAACAGACTTTATTTTGGGAGATATTTTAAAATACGAAACAAAAAATAAATTGTTCCAGAAGATAAAAAATCAAAAAGTAAATGCTATTTTTTCTGATATGTGTCCAAACATAAGCGGATTTTCTGAGATAGATATTCCCAATTTTTTTTCTTTAATTAGGAATATTTTAGATATATGTGAAAAATTTTTATTGAAGGATGGAAATTTACTATTTAAATTTTTTTATGGAAAAGATATGATAAAAAATTTAAAAAAAATCAGTTCTTTTTTTAGATTTATAAAAATAGAAAAACCAAATTACTCTAAAAAAAGTTCTAAAGAATCCTATATTATTGCAAAAGGATACAAAAAAAAATAAATTATCACTACAAAAAATATTTGATTATAAGAGGAAAAATAATTTGAGTGACATAGTTAAGAATTTAGTTCTTTGGCTTATTATTGCTGCAGTATTAATGTCTATTTTTCAAAATTTTGGACCTGGAGAATACAGTAAAAGAAAAATAGACTATTCTACTTTTATATACGAACTTAATCAAGATCAAATAAGAGAAGTGAAAATTAATGGAAGAGAAATTTCTGTAGTAAAAAAAGATAGTAATAGATACATTACTTATATTCCTATTAATGACGTCAAGTTGCTAGAAATTTTATTATCAAAAAATGTCAAGATTATTGGACAACCACAAGAAGAACCTAGTATCTTAACTTCAATATTTATATCTTGGTTTCCTATTCTTCTCCTAATAGGAGTATGGATATTCTTTATGAGACAAATGCAAGGCGGGGGAAAAGGAGCAATGTCTTTTGGAAAAAGTAAAGCGAGGATGCTTACTAGTGAACAAATAAAAACTACATTTTTAGATGTAGCTGGATGCGATGAAGCGAAAGAAGAAGTTAAAGAGTTAGTGGACTACTTAAAAGAACCAAAAAAATTTCAAAAACTGGGAGGAAAAATTCCTAAAGGTATACTAATGGTTGGACCACCTGGTACAGGAAAAACACTTTTAGCGAAAGCAATAGCGGGAGAAGCAAAAACTCCTTTTTTTACAATTTCTGGATCTGATTTTGTTGAAATGTTTGTTGGTGTTGGAGCTTCTAGAGTACGAGATATGTTCGAACAAGCTAAAAAAACCGCTCCTTGTATAATTTTTATTGATGAAATCGATGCAGTAGGAAGACAGAGAGGAGCAGGATTAGGAGGAGGTCATGATGAAAGAGAACAAACATTAAATCAAATGCTCGTAGAAATGGATGGATTTGAAGGAAAAGAAGGAATAATAGTAATTGCAGCTACAAATAGACCAGATGTTTTAGATCCAGCTCTACTTCGACCAGGTAGATTTGATAGACAAGTAGTGGTTGAACTTCCTGATGTGAAAGGAAGAGAAGAAATACTTAAAATACATACCAAAAAAGTTCCTTTGAGTTCAGATATAGATATTTCTATTATTGCTAGAGGTACTCCAGGATTTTCCGGAGCTGATTTATCTAATTTAGTGAACGAAGCAGCTCTATTTGCAGCAAAGGAAAATAAAAATTCTGTTTCTACAGAAGAATTTGAAAAAGCTAAAGACAAAATTATGATGGGATCTGAAAGAAGATCTATGGTAATGACAGATATTCAAAAAGAATCTACAGCTTATCATGAAGCAGGTCATGCTATTATAGGACAATTAGTTCCTGAACATGATCCTTTACATAAAGTTACTATTATACCAAGAGGAAGAGCTTTAGGAATTACATTTTTTTTACCTAAAGGAGATATTTTAAGTATTAATAGAGAAAAATTAGAAAGTCAAATATCTACTCTTTATGGAGGAAGATTAGCAGAAGAAATTATATATGGACCTAAAAAAGTATCTACTGGAGCTGCAAATGATATAAAAGTAGCTACTACCATTGCAAGAAATATGGTTACACAATGGGGGTTTTCTGAAAAATTAGGCCCTTTACTGTACTCAGATGAAGAAGGAGAAGTATTTTTAGGAAAATCAGTTTCAAAAGTTAAGTATATGTCCGATGAAACTGCTAGAATTATAGATCAAGAAGTTAAACTAATTATAGAAAGAAATTATAAAAGAGCATACGATATTTTAATTAAAAATATAGATATTCTACATGATATGAAAAATGCGCTCATTAAGCATGAGACTTTAAATGCAAAACAAATAAAAAATATTATGAACAGAGAAAAGATAGAAACTTCTTAGTATGAAAATAACTTCTAGAAAAAAAATAATTAATTTAAAAAATACCATAATTATGGGAATACTAAATGCTACTCCAGATTCTTTTTTTGATGGAAATAAGTACAATAAAGTTTCTAAAGCAATAGACAAAGCAAGAAAAATGATATACGAAGGAGCAAAAATTATAGATGTAGGAGGCCAATCTACAAGACCTGGATATAAAAAAATATCTTCAGAAGAAGAAATAGAAAGAGTTTATCCTATTATTTCTGCTATAAGAAAAAGATTTGATGTTTTTATTTCTCTAGATACTTTTAGATACGAAGTAGTAAAAAATTGTTCTAATTTGATCGATATGATTAATGACGTACATTCTTTTTCTAAAAAAGAATCCTTAAATTTAGCTAATAAGTTCGGTTTTCCAATTTGTATAGTACATAATAAGAAAATAAAAAAAAACTCTAATATTTTTGAGGAAGTAAAAAATTTTTTTGTAGAAAAAATATTTTTTTGTAAAAAATACGGAATTAAAAAAAAGAACATAATCATAGATCCTGGATTTGGTTTCAAAAAAACTTTATTACAAAACTATCAAATTTTATCAAATTTGCATTTTTTAGATTTTTTTAAAGTTCCTATTCTTATTGGAATTTCTAGAAAATCTATGGTAGGTAAAATTGTTAAAAAATCTGTGGAAAATAGACTATTTGGAAGTTTATCATGTGCAATTATTGCATCTCTACAAAATGCTAATATAATCCGTACACACGATGTGAAAGAAACTGTAGAATCTATTAAAATTGTTCATACTATCAAAAAGATTAAAGAGAAAAATGCAAAAAAATAGGTATTTTGGTACAGATGGAATTAGAGGAATAGTTGGTAAATACCCCATAACTCCGGATTTTTTTTTAAAATTAGGATGGGCTATAGGAAAATTTTTTTCAAAAAGTGGATCTAAAAGAATTATTATAGGAAAAGACACGAGAATTTCTGGATATATGCTAGAATCAGCTTTAGAAGCTGGATTATCTTCAGCAGGAATTTCTGTATCTTTTACAGGACCTATGCCTACACCAGCAATTGCATATCTAACAAGAACATTCAGAGCTGAAGCAGGAATTGTAATATCTGCTTCTCATAATCCTTTTTACGATAATGGTATTAAAATATTTTCTACAGAAGGAAAAAAAATTTCTGATAAAACTGAACGTTATATAGAAAAAATTTTTTCTCAATCTATAAAGTATACGAATACTAAAAAATTAGGAAAGTCTAGTAGAATTTTAGATGCAGTAGGTAGATACATAGAGTTTTGTAAAGGAACATTTCCAAATGAGTTGAATTTAAAAGGAATAAAAATGGTAGTAGATTGTGCTAATGGATCTACTTATCATATAGCTCCAAACGTATTTGAAGAGTTAGGTGCTAAAGTAGTTAAAATTGGATGCCAGCCTAATGGAATCAATATAAATAAAAATTGCGGATCCACAGATATAAAAAATTTAAAAAAAAAAGTTGTTTTAGAAAATGCAAATTTAGGAATTGCATATGACGGTGATGGAGATAGAACTATTATGGTGGATCAATTTGGAAATAAAGTTGATGGAGATAAAATTCTGTACATTATAGCAAAAGAAAAAATAAGGAAAAGAAAACTTTCTGGAGGAGTAGTAGGAACAATTATGAGTAATATGGGATTAGAATGTGCTTTTAAAAAAATAGGTGTTCCTTTTGTAAGGAGTAAAGTAGGAGATAGATATGTTTTAGAAAAAATGCAAAATATGGGATGGAAGTTTGGAGCAGAAAATTCTGGACATGTTATTCTATTAGATAAGACTACTACTGGAGATGGAATTATAACAACATTAGCTATTCTTTCAATTATGATTCGAAACGAAAAAACACTGTACGATTTATCTAAGGAAATAAATCTATTCCCTCAAGTTAATGTAAATTTAAATTTCAAAAAAAACAAAAAAATTTTGAATTTAAAAACAATTAAAAAAATTAAAGAAATGATTAAAAAAAAGTTTTCTGATATAAGAGTAGTTGTAAGAAATTCCGGAACTGAGCCGTATATAAGAATTATGGTAGAAGGAAAAAGTAAGAAAAATACTAAAATCTCTTCTGAACTAATATCAAAGTTTATAAAAGAACATTTTATAATCTAAAATCCTTGATTATAGTAAAAAATTTAGTTAAAATAACTTTTGTTATACCGTATAACCTCAAATTTTTATGTATAAATTTTTTTTGTTTTTTTTCTTTTTTAATGCATTTATTTTAATTATTTTGATTATGATGCAAGAAAATAAAAATTCTAGTATAAAATCTTCTTTTTTACAAAGTTCACAGAAGAGTTTATTTTCTTCGAGTAGTTTGGATACTTTTTTAGTAAAGTTGATATCTGTACTAGCATTTCTGTTTTTTTTTAGTAGCCTTATTTTAAGTAATCTAAACAGTAAAAAAATAAATAAAGAGAAAAATTGGAAAAATTTAGAAAAAAGTATCACTAATAAAAAATAGTATTTTGTAAAATTGCCGGGGTGGTGGAAAATGGTAGACACGCTACTTTGAGGTGGTAGTGCCTTTTTGGCTTACGGGTTCAAATCCCGTTCTCGGTAAAATGCCGCGGAGTGGAGCAGTTTGGTAGCTCGTCGGGCTCATAACCCGAAGGTCGTTGGTTCAAATCCAACCTCCGCAACCATGGATCTTGTTATTTTATTTCAAAAAAATTCTTTTCTTAATATAGTAAATCTTGTATTTTCAAAATATCGACACAAAAATTTTTATACTTCTTAAAATGTTTAGAATTTTTGTTTTTAAATTTATTTTTTCTAAAGGAAAGGCAAAATGAACAAAGAAGTTTTATCGGTTATAGAATCTGTTTCTAATGAAAAATCTATCGATAAAGAAAAAATTTTTGAAGCATTAGAAATTGCTCTTTCTGTAGCTACTAGAAAGAAATTTAATACAGAATCAGATATTAAAGTAAGTATTGATAGAAAATCTGGAAGTTTTATTACTTATAAAAAATTGCTTGTAGTAGATAAGGTAAAATCAAAGAATAAAGAAATTTCTATAGAAGAAGTAAAAAATCAATTTTTAAAAAAAAAAATTGGGGAGTACGTAGAAAAAAAAATACAATCTGCTAAATTCGACAGAATAGTAACACAAATAGCAAAACAAGTAATCGTACAAAAAGTTAGAGAAGCAGAAAGAGAAACCATAATTAATAAATTTAAAAAATATGCAGGAGAAATCGTAGCTGGAATAATAAAAAAAATTACTAGAGAATACATATATGTGGAATTAGGAAATAATGCAGAAGCTTTGATAGGAAGGGAAGATACAATACCTAAAGAAAATTTTCGTATAGGAGATAGAATAAGAGGAATTTTGTACATACTAAAAAAAGAAAATAATTCTGAACAATTGTTTATTAGTAGATCAAAAATAGAAATGCTAATAGAATTATTTCGTATAGAAGTTCCGGAAATAGGAGAAGAAATTATAGAAATTAAGTCTGCTGCTAGAGATCCTGGTTCAAGAGCTAAAATTGCAGTAAAAACCAACGATAAAAGAATAGATCCTATTGGAGCATGTATAGGAATGAGAGGAGCTAGAGTGCAAGCAGTATCAGGAGAACTTTCTGGAGAGAAAATAGATATAGTCTTATGGGATAGTAATCCTGCACAATTTGTGATAAATGCTATATCTCCTATTGAAATTCATTCAATAATTATAGATGAAGATAGAAAAACTATAGATATATCAGTAGAAGAAAATAGTTTAGCTCAAGCAATAGGAAAAAATGGACAAAATATAAAACTTACTTCTCAACTAGTAGGTTGGGATATTAGCGTCATGACTATAGAAGGTTTAAAAAGAAAAAAATATGAAGAGGAAAAAAAAATTTCGGATAAATTTGTAAAATACCTTAATATAGAAAAAAATATTGCTAAAATTTTAATAAGTTCTGGTTTTTCTTCTTTAGAAGAAATAGCTTATGTTCCAAAAGAAGAATTGTTTATAATTAAAAATATAGAACAAAAAATTTTACAAAAAATTAGAGAGTCTGCTAAGAAAACTTTGTATGAATGGTATATTAGAAAAGAAAAAGAAAAAAAAGCAAATAAAAAAATTTTTAAAAATTTTTCTAAAATTCCAGAAATTAAAAAAGAAATTATAAAGCAACTAATAAAGAAAAAAATTTATAATATCGAAAAACTAGCAGAACAAAGTATAGATGAATTAGTAGATATTGAAGGATTAAGTAAGAGAAGAGCAGGTGATATAATTATGGAAGCTAGAAATATTTGTTGGTTTAATCAATCGAAAATAAGTAAAAAAAATTAAAATTTCTATAATATTTTTCAATAAGAATATGAAAAAAGAAAAAGAAAAAAATCAATATAAAGGAAAAATTGCTAACTTTCAAGAAGATCAAAATTCTAATATTCTTCCAAATAAACTAGTTTTGAAAAGAACTAAAAAAAGCACTATCAATGTTCCTTATAATTCTGGAAAAACTAGATTCATTAAATTAGAAATTAAACAGAAAAGAACATATATAAAAAATTTGCAAATAAATAAAGTAAATCTTACAAAAAAAGAAATAAATCAAAAAAAAGATAAAGAAATTCTTAAAAAAATTAATGCTACTAAAAAAAAAGAAAAAAATAAAAATGAAAAATGTCAAATTCATGTAAATACTGCATATAATCCAAAAAAAGACAGTATAAATAAAAATAGAAAAATTTTTTCTGCAAAACAGAAAAAATCTTTTTTTACCGATAAAAAGAATTCTCATACTCAAACGGATAAGAATAGGAAAAATAGTCAAAGGTTTTTAAATATAAAAGAAAAAAATAAAAAATACAAAAAAAATAATACAAATCTTTTTGTACAAAAAAAAAATAAAAAAGACTCAATATACAAAAAAAATTTAAAAAGAAAAATAGATTTAGTAGATAAAAAAAATCAAATTCAAAGATTTACAAAAACAAATAAGAAAACGATAGCTATTGGAGATAGTATTTCCGTTTTTGAACTTTCCAACAAATTATCTACAAAAAGTGCTAATGTTATCAATTTTTTATCAGAATTAGGAATACAATCAGATACAAAAAAAAATTTAGATCAAGAAATGGCTCAATTAATTGTGGAAGAATTTGGACATAAAGCAATTCTATTAGAAAAAAGTACACTAAAAAACATTATTTTACAGCAAGAAAAGACAGAAAAGAAAAGCTTTAAAAAAAGATCTCCAATTATTTCTATTATGGGTCATGTAGATCACGGAAAAACTTCTTTACTAGACTCAATTAGAAAAAGCAAAGTTTGTTTCCAAGAAGAAGGAGGAATTACACAAAGTTTAGGAGCTTATCATATAGAAACAGAAAAAGGAGGACTAACATTTTTAGATACTCCAGGACATTCTGCTTTTGAAAAAATGAGAATGAGGAGTACAAAAATAACAGATATAATTGTACTAGTAATTGCTGCTGATGATGGAGTTATGCCGCAAACAATAGAATCCATAAATTACGCAAAAAATATGCATATTCCTATTATTGTTGCTATAAATAAAATAGATAAAACTACTTCTAATTTTGAAAAAATAAAATCTTCTCTTGCAAAATATGAATTTGTATCAGAAGATTGGGGAGGAGAAACACAATTTGTATACATTTCTGTAAAAAATAATATAGGAATTGAAAAATTGTTAGAATCTATTTTTTTACAGTCTATGCTAATGAATATGAAAACTAACTTTGAAGGATACGCAAAAGGAGTTGTAATAGAATCTTTTTTAGATCAAGGTAGAGGTCCTGTTGCAAATATTATACTAACAAAAGGAAAATTAAAAATAGGTGATGCAGTATTATGCGGAGAAGAATACGGTAGAATAAGATCTATTAAGAATGAATCTGGAAAAATAGTTAATGAAGCATTTCCTTCAATACCAGTAGAAATTTTTGGACTATCAGGAATTCCTAATCTTGGAGATAAATTATATTCGTTAAAATATGAAAAACAAGCAAAAGAATTCTCTATAGAACAGAAAAATAAAAATAAAGAAAAAAAATTTTCTCTTTATCAAAAAAATAGAATAGAAAGTATATTTAATTTTAAAAAAGATAGAAAAGTAATTAATTTAATCATTAAATGCAATAAAAAGGGATCTTTAGAAGCAGTTCTAGATGCAGTCAGAAAAATTAATTCTAGTACGAAAATTAAGATAGTCAGCTTTGGAGTAGGATCTATAAATGAGAATGATATATTAAGTGCTTCTACTTTTAATGCTTTACTCATAGGATTCAATTCTAAAATTAGTACCTCAATAAAAAATACGATAAAAAAAGAAAAAATTAAACTTTATAATTTTTCATTAATATACAAATTAATTGAAAAATTAGAAAAAATAGTATGTTTAGATTCAAAATCAAGCTTCAAAAAAGAAATTTTAGGAGAGGCAGAAGTGAAAAATGTGTTTTTTACAGAAAAATTTGGAACAATTGCAGGATGTACAGTATTAAAAGGCAGAATACTTAAAGGAAGTTTAGTAAATATAGTAAGAAATAAAAAAACTATTTATGAAGGTAAACTAGAATCTATTAGAAGATTTAAAGAAGATGTTACAGAAGTTTCTGAAGGAAAAGAATGTGGAATTTGTATAAAAAATTATAGTAAATTTCTTAAAGGAGATATTGTACAATCTATTGTTAAGAAATAGCAACTTTATTTACATAAAATGTATAGAAATCGTAAAATAGGAAAAATACTAAAAAAAGAAATATCAATTATTTTTTCGCAACATTTGCAAGATTATAGAATTAAAATGACTACTGTAACTGATGTAGTAGTTTCTAAAGATCTTTTAGAAGCAAAAGTGTTTGTCAGTTTTTTGTACCAAAATTCTAAAAAAGAAGTGCAAAAAAATATAAAAATTCTAAAAAATGCGAAAAATTTTGTAAAAAAAAAACTAGTTCAAAAATTGAATATAAAATTTTTACCAAAATTATCGTTTTTTTATGATAATTCTTTACTAAAAGGAATAAAAATTTTTAATAAAATTAAATAAAAAATTGAAAAAATTTCAGAAAATTAATTCAGTACTATTTTTAGATAAGCCATTTGGATTTTCTTCAAACGCTATTTTACAAAAAGTTAAAAAAATACTTAAAGTTAAAAAAGCAGGATACATAGGGACTTTAGATCCAATAGCTACAGGAATGTTACCAATTTGTTTTGGAGAAGCAACGAAATTTTCTAATTTTTTTTTAGTATGTAAAAAAACATACATAGTATCTGCAATTTTAGGAGTAGAAACAGATACTGGTGATTGTACAGGTAGAGTTATATTCAATAAAGAAAAAAAAATAAAAAAAGAACAGATAAAAAAAATAGTAAAATTTTTTTTAGGAAAATTAGATCAAATTCCTCCTATATATTCAGCAATAAAATATAAAGGCATTCCTTTATATAAATATGCTAGGAAAAATATTCCTGTTAAAATAAGAAAAAAAAAAATAAAAATATATAGTATTAAGATACTGAAAATTAAAGGAAAAATTGTTTTTTTAAAAATTTGTTGTTCAAAAGGAACATATATAAGATCAATTATCAGAGATATAGGTAAAAAACTTGGTTGTGGAGCACATGTTAGTTCTTTAAGAAGAATTTCGATATCTTGTTACAACAAAAGTCATATGATAAAATTTTCTCGTATTAAAGAATACTTAAAAAATGAAGGAAAGTACTTTTCAAATAAAAATTTTTCGTTTTTATTTTCAATAGAAGTTCTAGTGAAACACTTGCCTAAGTTATACCTGTCAAGAGAAGAATTTAATGCTATAAGAATTGGAAAATTAATTACTGTAAAAAATAAAAAAATTTCTTTTTTTACTTGTTATAGTTTATTTCTTAAAAAAGAAAAAGTATTTTTTGGTGTAGGAAAATTAGATGGCAATCAAGTTTTAAAAATAAAAAGAATATTGTCTTCTCAATTATTAGATAAAATAATGGAATAATACTTTGGAAAAAAAATGCATAAAAAAAATATTATTTTAAAATTTGGAAAAAATTCTAGAGATACTGGATCTCCTATAGTACAAATTTCTTTTTTTACTGAAAATATTAATAGACTACAAAAGCATTTTTCTAAGCATAAAAAAGATTATCACAGTAGAATGGGTCTTTTAAAAATAGTATCGAAAAGAAGAAAAATGCTTAATTATTTGAAAAGAAAAAATTTTTCTCAGTATGCAGAAATTACAGAAAAATTAAAAATTAGAAAATGAATTATAATTTTATAGAAAAAATTGTTTTAAAATTTATAATATTCGAATTAAAAGAGGACTATTTTGCTAAATTCTACCACTTATAAATTTCAATACGGAAAAAATAACATACAATTAGAGATTGGAGATATAGGAAAACAAGCTACTTCTTCTGTACTAATCAATATGGAAGATACTATGGTTTTAATTACAGTAGTAGGTATCCAAGAAGAAAAAGAAAAACAAGATTTTTTTCCACTTACCGTAAATTATCAAGAAAGAACCTATGCTGCTGGTAGATTTCCAGGAGGGTTTTTTAGAAGAGAAGGAAGAAATAGTGAAAATGAAATTTTAATTTCTAGACTAATAGATAGATCTATAAGGCCACTATTTCCTAGTGATTTTATGCAAGATGTGCAAATTATAGCAACTGTTGTTTCTGTTAATCCGGAAATCAATCCTGACATTGTTTCAATTATTGGTACTTCAATAGCATTAAGTATATCAGGCATACCTTTTTTAGGTCCTATAGGTGTAGCTAGAGTAGGATATAGAAAAGGAAAGTTGATCTTTAATCCTACTTGTTCAGAATTGTCTAGCAGCAAACTAGATATGATAATTTCTTGTACAAAAAAATCTATTCTAATGATTGAGTCTGAAGCAAAAAATTTACAAGAAAAAGAAATTTTAAAAGCCATATATTATGGATATAAAAAGCAACAAAATTTGATTGATAAAATAGAAAAAATTGTTTTAGAAATAGGAAATCCAAAATGGAATATTAAAAAAAAAGAAATCGATAAAAATGTAGAAAAAGAAATTATACATCATACGAAAAAAAAATTAAAAAATGCATACAAAATAAAAGAAAAAAAAATAAGAGTTCAAAAGATTAGTCAGATAAAAGAAGAATCTATAAAAAATATAACGGAAAAATACGAAACAACTAAAATAGAAGATATTAAAAGTATAATTTTTGAATTAGAAAAATCTATTGTAAGAAAAAATATACTTGTTGGAAATCCTAGAATTGATGGTAGAAAAAATGATATGGTAAGAAAAATAAAAAGTAGAATACATATTCTTCCTAGAGTACATGGATCTGCTTTATTTACTAGAGGAGAAACTCAATCTTTAGTTTCTGTTACTTTAGGAACAGAAAGAGATGCACAGAATATAGATGAATTGACTAAAGAAAGAGTAGAAAAATTTCTTCTTCATTATAATTTTCCTCCCTATTCTGTAGGAGAAATAGGAATTCTTGGTTCTCCAAAAAGAAGAGAAATAGGACACGGAAATTTAGCAAAAAAAGGAATTTTAGCAGTTATGCCGAAAGAAAAAGATTTTCCTTACACAATTAGAATAGTATCTGAAATTACAGAATCTAATGGTTCTTCTTCAATGGCTTCTATATGCGGTGCTTCTTTGGCTCTAATGGATGCAGGTGTACCAATTAAATCTTTAGTTGCTGGAATTTCTATAGGATTAATTAAAGAAAAAGAGAATTTTATTATACTTACTGATATTTTAGGAGAAGAAGATCATTTCGGAGATATGGATTTTAAAATTTCTGGAACAAAAGAAGGAATAACAGCACTGCAATTGGATACAAAAATATCTGAAATAAATAAAAATATAATAAAAAATTCTTTACAAGCAGCATTAAAAGCTAGAATGCAAGTTATTAAAGAAATGGAGAAAGTTATTAAATTTCCTAAAAGTAGCATTTCTACATTTGCTCCTAGAATTAAAGTAATTAAAATTCATCCAAACAAAATAAAAGATTTAATAGGAAAAGGAGGATCAGTTATTAGGTCTCTTACGGAAGAAACAGAATCTATTATTGAAATTGAAGATGATGGAACAGTTAAAATAGCAGCAAAAAGTGAAAAAAAAACAAAATATGTTGTTCGAAGAATAGAGGAAATTGTAAAAAAAATAGAATTAGGAAAAATTTATCATGGGAAAATATCAAATATATTAGATTTTGGAGCATTTATTCATCTTCCTAATGGAAAGGAAGGTTTAGTACATATTTCACATATTTCCGAAAAAAGAATTAAAAAAGTCAAAGATTTTTTAAAAGTTGGACAAAAAGTTTTAGTAAAAGTTATAGGAATTGATAAAAAAGGAAAAATTAGATTGAGTATGAAAGAAGTAAAAAAAATTTATAAAACTACTTAAATTTTTTTTTATAGCATTATTTTTTTTTTTTCCTCTTGATAGAAAATATCCAGCCCCCATTTTGCTTATTATAAGATTATAAATTAAGAATTTGATAATTTGTAATACAATTGAATTTTAGGAGATTTTATGGGAAAAATTATTGGAATTGATTTAGGAACAACAAATTCTTGTATTGCTATAGTAGAAGGGGGAAAACCGAAAGTTTTAGAAAATAGTGAAGGAGATAGAACCACACCTTCCATGGTTGCTTATACAAAAGAAAAAGAAATTCTAGTTGGACAACCTGCCAAAAGACAATCTGTTACAAATCCTAAAAATACTCTATTTGCTATTAAAAGATTAATAGGAAGAAAATTTTTAGATCAAGAAGTACAAAAAGATGTCAATATTATGCCTTATAAAATAATAGCTTCTAAAAATGGAGATGCTTGGGTAAAAATAGACAATAAAAAAATAGCTCCTCCTCAAATATCTGCAGAAATTTTAAAAAAAATGAAAAAAACAGCAGAAGATTATCTAGGATATTCTGTTAAAGAAGCTGTTATTACAGTTCCTGCATACTTCAATGATGCACAAAGACAAGCTACAAAAGATGCAGGAAAAATAGCTGGACTTGATGTTAAAAGAATTATTAATGAACCTACTGCAGCAGCTTTAGCTTATGGATTAGATAAAAATAAAGGAAGTAGAACAGTAGCAGTATACGATTTGGGAGGAGGTACTTTTGATATTTCTATTATAGAAATAGACGAAGTAGATGGAGAAAAAACTTTTGAAGTACTTTCAACTAACGGAGATACACATTTAGGAGGAGAAGATTTTGACAGTAGACTTATAAATTATTTAGTTGAAGAGTTTAAAAAAGAACAAATGATTGATTTGAGAAATGATCCTTTAGCTATGCAAAGATTAAAAGAATGTGCAGAAAAATCAAAAATAGAGCTTTCTTCTTCTCATCAAACAGATGTAAATTTACCGTATATTACTGCAGATTCTAGTGGTCCAAAACATATGAATATAAAAGTGACTAGAGCAAAATTAGAATCTTTAGTAGAAGATTTAGTCAACAGAACTCTTAATCCTGTTAAAATTGCTTTACAAGATTCAAAACTAAAAATTTCTGATATTAAAGATGTAATATTAGTAGGAGGGCAGACTAGAATGCCATTGGTACAAAAAAAAGTATCCGAATTTTTTGGTAAAGAAGCAAGAAAAGATGTTAATCCAGATGAAGCAGTAGCAATAGGAGCTGCAGTACAAGGAGGAGTATTATCTGGAGATGTAAAAGATGTTCTTCTTTTAGATGTAACTCCTTTATCATTAGGAATAGAAACTATGGGTGGAATTATGACTCCTTTAATTCCTAAAAATACCACTATACCTACAAAGCATAGTCAAATTTTTTCTACTGCAGAAGACAACCAATCTGCTGTTACCATACATGTTCTACAAGGAGAAAGAAAAAGATCTTCTGATAATAAATCTTTAGGACAATTTAATTTAGATGGAATTGCTCCTGCAATGAGAGGTATACCGCAAATAGAAGTAACTTTTGATATTGATGCAGATGGAATTTTACACGTTTCTGCAAAAGATAAAAATAGTGGAAGAGAACAAAAAATTACAATTCAAGCGTCATCTGGTTTAAATGAACAAGAAATAAATAAAATGATTAGAGAAGCAGAAATGCATGCTCAAGCAGATAAAATTTTTGAAGAATTAGTAAAAATAAAAAATCAAGCAGATCATATTATACATAGCACAAGAAAAAAATTACAAGATTTGGGTAATAAAGTAGAACAAAATTTAAGAATTGAAATTGAGAATTGTATAAAAAATTTAGAAAATTCTGTTAAATCTGAAAATAAAAATGAAATAGAACAAAATATACAAAAATTAGTACAAGTTTCTAGTAAATTAATGGAAATTGATCAAGGAAAAGAAAATAGAGCGAATGCAGATAATAAAAAAAAAGATAATAAAGAAAATGTAGTAGATGCAGAATTTGAAGAAGTAAAAGAAAAAAATAAAAAAGATTTTTAAAATTTATCTGTGTTATAAAGGATAACAAATGACAAAACCAGATTATTATAGCATTTTAGGAATTTCAAAAAATGCTGAAGAAAGAGAAATAAAAAGAGCTTATAAAAGGCTAGCAATAAAATTTCATCCTGATAGAAATCCTGGAAATATACATGCAGAATCTAAATTTAAAGAAATAAAAGAAGCTTATGAAATTTTAATAAATCCTCAAAAAAGAGCTGCATATGACCAATACGGTCATGCAGCTTTTGATCAGTCTCAACAAGATTTTTCTAGCTCTTCTGCAGAAGACTTTAGCGAAATATTTGGAGATGTTTTTGGAGATATTTTCGGAAGTAGTAAAAGAAAAAAAAGTAGAGGAAGAGATATAGTTTTCAGTATAGAAATTTCATTAGAAGAAGCGGTAAAAGGAACTAAAAAAAAAATTTCTGTTTCATCTAGAGAAAAATGCGATTCTTGCTATGGAACAGGAGCTTCAAGAGATACAAATTCTATTATGAATTGTTCTACTTGTCATGGTACTGGACAAATTCAAATGAGACAAGGTTTTTTTTCAGTCCAACAAACTTGTCCTTACTGTAGAGGAGAAGGAAAAATTATAAAAAATCCTTGTAGAAAATGCTATGGATACGGAAATATAAAAATTAATAAAGAAATTTCTATTAGAATTCCATCTGGAGTAGATAACGGAGATAAAATTAGAATACCAGGAAAAGGAGAAATTAGTTACGATAATTCTGAAAACGGTGATTTGTATGTAAAAATTCATGTTAAAAAGCATCCAATATTTGCAAGAGAAGGAAATAATTTATACTGTGAAGTTCCAATCAATTTCTCTTTAGCAGCTTTAGGAGGAGAAATAGAAGTTCCTACTTTAAATGGAAGGCTAAAATTAAAAATTCCTTCAGAAACTCAAACAAATAGACTCTTTAGAATTAGAGGAAAAGGAGTTCGATCTGTACATGGAGGAAGAAAAGGAGATTTACTTTGTAGAGTAATTGTAGAAACTCCAGTACGATTAAGTGAAAAACAAAAGTATCTTTTAAAGGAATTAAAAAAGAGTTTTTTATCACCTAGCGGACATAAAAATAGTCCAAAATCAAATAGTTTTTTTGATGGAGTAAAAAGATTTTTTGATGAATTGACTAGATAAAAAGTATCGGATAAAAATATAAATGAAAAAATTTTTTAAAAAATTTTTATACCAAAAAAAAATAAACGAAGGTTTTTTTTTAATTGCTTTTGCAGTACTAGCTATTTTTTTTGCAAATAGCAAATTAAAAAATACATACAGATTTATCAATGAATTTTCTTTTTTTATAAAAAATAACAGTACTTTTTTATTAAAAGATTTTGTAAATGATTTTTTAATGTCGCTATTTTTCTTTCTTATAGGGATAGAAATTAAATACGAAATAAAAAATGGAAGTTTGAGAAAATTTAAACAAACTTTATTACCAATTTTTTGTGCTTTAGGTGGTGTTCTATTTCCTTTTATGATGTACTATTTTTGTAATTTTTATAGTTCCTTTTTTTTAAAAGGATGCGCAATACCAACAGCTACAGATATTGCTTTTGTTATAAGTATCCTATCTTTTTTAAAAAATGTACCCAATAGTTTAAGAATCTTTCTTCTTTCTATAGCTATTATAGATGATATAATAGCAATTTTTATTATTGCTATTTTTTACGGAAAAGAATTTCAGTACATTTATTTCTTTCTATCAATTTTTTCAATATTTATGCTACTAGTATATAAAAAAAATCTTTTTTTGTACTTAATTTTTTCTATTGTACTTTGGATATTTATATTTTTTTCTGGTATTCATGCTACTATTGCAGGAGTACTATCTGGAATACTTTTCTCAATTCCTGAAAAAAGAAAAATTATGAATTCCAGTTTTTTAAAGACCAAAAGAAAAATTGAAAAATTTTCTAAATTTTTTATTTTGCCGATATTCGCTTTTTGTAATTCAGGAATTGATTTGCAAAATTTTAAAATTACTACAATACATTCCACTGTATTCTTAGGAATTTTTTTAGGTTTATCTTTTGGAAAACCTATAGGAATAACTTTTTTTGCTTGGATATTTAAAAAAGCAAAAGTTGTTTCTTTTCCTAAAAATATTACAATAAAAGAAATTTTTTCTATTTCTGTATTATGTGGAATAGGATTTACAATGTCTATATTTCTTACGAATCTATCTTTTTATGAAAAAGAAGAAATAGTGCATATATCTAAATTTGGAATTTTCTTCAGTGGCATTTTTTCTTCTATATTCGGATATTGCATATTAAAAAGGATTTTTAACGAAAATAAATAAATTAATTTGAAAATTTCTTATTTATTTTTTTCATAATTCTAGATTTATATCTAGAAGATTTATTTTTATGTATAATTCTTTTTTTTGCTAATTTATCAAGAATTTTTTGTGTTTTTTTAAGAAAATCTTGAGAAAGTTCTTTATTATTTTCTTTTATAGCTAGTAAAGTCTTTTTTATAAAGGTTTTCATCATAGATTTTCTACTAAAATTAAATATTCTTCTTTTTTTTGATTGAATAGATCTTTTTTTTGCAGATTTTTTAGTAGCCAATTTTTTCTCCAAAGTAAAATTGTTTTTTTTAAATTTCAATTCAAGTTTTATGCTATTATAGCGCAAAAAAATTTTTTTTAATATTAATCTATATGGAATTTATTAGAGGAATACATAACGTAAAATTAAGACATAGAAATTGTGTCTTTACTGTAGGAAATTTTGATGGATTTCATTTAGGACATCAGTATTTAATTTCAAAATTGCATTGTATAAGAATCAAACAAAAAATTCCAATAGTAGTTATGATATTTGAACCACAACCTAAAGAATATTTATTAGGAAAATTAGCACCTGCTAGAATATCTTCTTTAAGAGATAAAGTAAACTATCTTTTTTCTTATGGAGTAGATGCAATTCTGTGCATTCCATTTAATAAATATTTTTCTAGTATTAGTGCAAAAGAATTTATATCAGAAATTTTAGTAAAAAAGTTAGGTATCAATTCTATAGGAGTAGGGAAAGATTTTCAATTTGGAAAAAACAGAGAAGGAAATATATCAATTTTAAAAAAAAAGTCTAAAGAAATAGGATTTAATGTGATTGATATATCAGAGTATTTTTTCAATAAGAAAAAAGTTAGTAGTACAATAATTAGAAATTATCTTTATCAAGACAGAATTTCTTTAGCTGAAAAGTTATTAGGTCATAAATACTGCATATCAGGAAGAATAGTGCATGGTAGATACTTAGGAAAAATATTAGGATTTCCTACTGCTAATATATATTTAAAAAATTATAATTTTCCTATACATGGAGTATATGCTGTACAAGCGTATGGAATAGAAAAAAATCCTATTTTTGGAATAGCAAATATAGGACTAAATCCTACTGTTTCTAAAACAAAAGGTAAAAAAAAAATGGAAGTTCATTTTCTTAATATAAATAAGAATTTATACGGATATTATGCTAGTATAGTAATAAAAAACAAAATTAGAAATGAAAAAAAATTTTCTTCTTTAAAAGAATTAAAAGAGCAAATTTCTAATGATTTGATACATGTTAAAAAGTATTTCAATATATAAACATAATTTATGAAAAACTATAAAGATACTCTAAATTTGCCTTATACAAAATTTCCAATGAAAGCAAACCTGAAAGAAAAAGAAAAAATAATACTAAAAAAATGGAAAGATATTGATGTATATAAAAAAATTAGAGATTCCAAATTAGGAAAAAAAAAATTTATACTGCATGACGGACCTCCTTACGCAAATGGAAGAATTCATATAGGACATGCAGTTAACAAGATACTAAAAGATTTTATAGTAAAATCTATTGGTTTTTGCGATCAAGATGCTCCATTTATTCCAGGATGGGATTGTCATGGACTTCCAATTGAATTGCAAGTTGAAAAATTTTTTAGTAAAAAAAAGAAGAATCTTGATAAAAAGGAATTTAGAAAATTTTGTAGAGAATTTGCTGAAAAACAAATTATAATTCAAAAAAAGGATTTTATAAGATTAGGAGTTATAGCAGATTGGAAAAATTTTTACTATACTTCTGATTTTAGAACTGAAGCAAATATCATTCGTACTTTAGTGCCGATCATAAAAAAGAAAAAATTGTATAAGGCAGTAAAACCTATATATTGGTGTTTTAAATGTCAGTCCTCTATATCAGAATCAGAATTAGAATATAAAGAAAAATATTCTAATTCTATGTATGTAAGTTTTTCTGTCGAAAAAAATAAAAAAGAAAAAAGTTTTTTTTCAGAATTTTCTAAAATATTTTTTGTAATTTGGACTACAAATCCTTGGACTATTCCATCTAATCAAGCAATTGCAATAAATCCAAATTTTGAGTACCAAGTTCTACAAATAGAAGATAATTTAGAAAAATACTATGTTTTTGAAAAATCTTTAGCGAAAATTTTTTTTACAAAAAAAATGAAAAAAAGATACAAAGTTTTAAAAAAATTTTTTGGTTTTGAAGCAAAAAAAATTTTTTTTAAACATCCTTTTCTTAATAAAGCAATTCCTTTAGTATTTAGCAATTTTGTAAATAAAAAATTTGGTACAGGAATAGTTCATATAGCTCCAAGTCATGGATTAGAAGATTATTACATAGCTAAAAAATACAATCTTGCAATTCTGAATTCAATTGACAATTTTGGATTTTATGAAAAATCATTATTTAAAAATTTGAATAAGTATTCTATATTTACAGTAGAAAAGAAAATGATTGATCTTCTAAAAAATAATCTTTTTTTTCAAGAAAAAATTATTCATAGTTATCCAAATTGTTGGAGACATAGTCTTCCTGTAGTATTTCGTTCTACTTCACAATGGTTTATAGATATAGAGAAAAAAAAGATTCGTGAAAGTATTATAAAAAATATTGAGAAAGTTAATTGGATTCCTAAAGAAAACATACAAAAAATAAAAAAACTAGTAAAAACTAGACCAGATTGGTGTATATCTAGACAAAGATCTTGGGGAGTTCCAATTACTATTTTTACTAGTAAAAAAGATAATTCTTTTCATCCAAAAACTATTGAAATAATTAAAAAAATTGCTAAAAAAATAGAAATATTTGGAGTTCAGTATTGGTGGGATTTAGATAAAAGAAAAATTTTAAAATCTGATTACAAAGAATATGAAAAGAATGAAGATATTTTAGATGTTTGGTTCGAATCAGGATCAACTTATTCTAGTGTTTTAAATAATAGAAAAGAAATAAAGAAAAATTTTTCTGATCTTTGTTTAGAAGGGTCAGATCAACACAGAGGATGGTTTATGTCTTCTATAATACTTTCTACCTTAGAAAATAACAAACCACCTTATAAAAAAGTTATTACACATGGATTTGTAGTAGATCAGAAAGGAAAAAAGATGTCTAAATCTTTAGGGAATGTCGTTGATCCAAAAGAACTAGTAGATCGTTTTGGTGCAGACATAGTTAGATTATGGATCGCATCTATAGATTATACTAAAGAAATAATTTTTTCTGAAAAAACAATAAAAAATACAATAGATATCTATAGAAAAATTAGAAATACTATAAGATTTTTGTTAGCTAATTTGCATAATTTTTCATTTAGTAAAAATATACGAAATATAGAAAACATGCTTTTAATAGATAAGTGGATAATATACCAATGTAATATTTTAAAAAAAGAAGTTATTTTTTGCTATAAAAATTATCATTTTAATCTAATAGTTCAAAAAATTTTTAATTTTTGTTCGTTTTATTTAGGATCTTTGTATTTTGATATAATTAAAGATAGAAAGTATACAAATAGAAAAGAAAGTTTAGCGTACAAAAGCTGTCAAATTGCTTTATATCATATTTTAGAAATTCTAACAAAACTTATCGCTCCAATTATTTCCTTTACTGCAGAAGAAATATGGGAATTTGTTCCAAAGAAAAACAAAAAAATTTCTATTTTTCAAGAATCTTGGGTTCATGAAAATATTAATGTACAAAAAATTGATAAAAAACTTTGGCATTATTTAATTTTCATTAAAAAGATAGTACATAAAGAATTTGAGGTATTAAGAAAAAATAGAGTATTTAAGAATATTTTAGATACTAAAATCACAATTTCTATACCTTCTTTAATTTTTGCAAAAATTAAAGATTTAAAAGAAGAACTAAAATTTTTTTTTCTATGCTCTAATATTGATATTAAAGAAACTATTTCGAAAAGAAAAAATATACAAGAAAAAGATATTATAGTTACTTTTAAAAAAGCAAAAGGAAGAAAGTGCAATCGTTGTTGGCACTATTTTATTTCTTCTGAAACGATTGTAAAAAATATTTCAGAAATTTGCGAAAGATGTATTAAGAATGTTTATGAAGAAGGAGAAATTAGAAAATTTTTTTAGAAAGAATTTAAAAAATAAAAAAATTTTTTTTATTATCATAATTTTTCTGCTAGACATTAGTAGTAAATTTTTGATAAATGTGTTTTTTCAGAATGTTATTTGTTTAAGGATTTTTTCGTTTCTAAATATTGTTTTAGTACATAATGAAGGAATAGCATTTGGTCTACTATCCAATTTACCAAAATGGAAAATTTTTTTCATTTGTGGAATAAATTTCTTTTTTTTATTTATCATACTAGTTAATACTAATATTGAAAAAAAAAATAGTGTTTTTAAAATAGTAAATTTAGAATATGAATTAATTTTTGGAGGAGCAATTGGAAATTTTTTTGAAAGAATTTTTTTTAAGAAAGTAACGGATTTTATTGATTTTCATATTAATGAATACCATTTTCCTACATTCAATTTAGCAGATACTTTTATATTTATAGGAATTTTCATAATACTTTATAAAAATTTTTTGCAAAAAAAACTATGAAAAGAAAAATTTTTTTATTAAATCCTAGAGGATTTTGTGCAGGAGTAAAAAGAGCAATCTATATATTAGAAAATCTAGTAAAAATTTATAAAAATAGAATATATGTTTATCAAGAAATTGTGCATAACAAATACTTAATTGATAAATTTAAAAAATTAGGAGTAATATTTGAAAATAATATAAATAAAATTCCTGAAAATTCTATACTAGTATTTCCAGCACATGGAGTTTCTAAAAAAATAGAAGACATTGCAAAAAAAAAAAATTTTTTAGTTTTTGATGCTACTTGTCCTTTAGTAAAAAAAGTCCATTTTGGTATAAGAAAAGCAAATTTAGAAAAAAGAAAAATTATCATTATAGGAAATGAAAATCATGCAGAAATTCAAGGTTCTATAGGACAATATGATAAAAAAGAAAATATATACATAATTAGTAAATCTAAACAAGTTAAAAATATAGATATTAGTCCTATTGAAAAATTATCTTTTTTTACTCAAACAACTTTATCTTTTGAAAAAACAAAAAAAATTGTAGAAAAATTAAAAAAAAAATTTCCTAACTTATCAGGACAAAAAAAAGATGATATTTGTTATGCTACATATAATAGACAAATGGCTATAAAAAGTATATTTTCTAAATTAGATTTACTGATAGTAGTAGGATCTAAAAACTCTTCTAATGCGAACAAATTGGTAGAATCTTTTAAAATTCTTTCTAAAAAAAAATCTTTTCTAGTAGAAAATTTTTCTGAAATTAAAAAAGAATGGTTTATTAAAAAAGTAAATAATATAGGAATTACTTCTGGAGCTTCTACTCCAGAAAATTTAGTGCAAAAAGTTGTTTCTTATTTAAAAGGATGGAATATAAAAGTTTTTGAAGAACAAAAAACAAATACTAAAGAATTACAAAAATTTAGAATTTCAAAAAAATTTTTTAAAAAAGAATGAAAAATACAAAAATTCAAATTGCTCTTTCTGGATATCCAGGAAGAATGGCAACATTTTTATTAGATAATTTAGTAAAAACCACTACTGTGAAAGTAGTAGGTATTTTTATTAAAGATGATAGTAAAATAGATATTTATGAAAAAAATATTGAAAAAAAAATAAAGAATAGTTTTTTTGTATCATCTAAAAAATTTTTTTATAAAAAATACAAAAAATTTGATGTATTAATCGATTTTACTGAACCAAAATCTAGTATTGATTATATTAGTCTTTGTAGTCAATATAATAAAAAAATTATAGTTGGTACTACAGGATTTAGTAAAAAACAAAAGATCTTTATTGAAGAAATTTCTAGTAATTGTTTAATTTTATTATGTCCAAATTTTAGTATAGGAATTTTTGTAATAAAAAAAATAATGAAGTATTTTAAAATATACAAAAAAGAACTAAAAAGCATAAAGATCATTGAAAAACATAGTAAAAATAAAAAAGATTCTCCATCTGGTACAGCAATTTTTTTAAAAAAAAATATTTGTAAGAAATTTGGTATTTCTGAAAGAAAAATTAGTATTTCATCTTTTAGAGATCATTTGCAATCAAGCAGACATATTATAATAATTTCTACAAAATTTGAAAAAATTTGTATTTATCATAAATCTAAATCAAATTCTGCTTTTTTAAAAGGAATAAAAAGTGCTATAATTTGGATACAAAAAAATAAGAAATTTGGTATTTTTAACTCTTTTGAGTTTTTGGAATGAAGAATTTTTATTTTAGCATTATTGTGGCTGTTTCTAAAAATGGTATCATAGGAAACAATAATCGAATACCTTGGGGATACTGTAAGGAAGATATGATTTGGTTTAAAAAAAATACTATAAACAAAACTGTATTGATGGGAAGAAAAACATTTCAATCTATGAAAAGTAAGATTTTATCCAATAGAAGAAATATAATTCTTTCAAGAACTATTACAAAAATAAAAAACGCTATAACTATTAGTCATCCAGATAAAATTAAAGAATTTGTACAATTTTCTAAAGAGGTAGTAATTATCGGAGGAAGTGAGGTATATAAAATTTTTTTAGAAAAAGTCAAAAAAATTTATCTTACCAGTATGGATTTTAGTTGTTTTGGAGATAAAACTTTTCCTAAATTAAACAAAAATAATTGGACTACTATTTTTAGAAAAAATTCTAAATTTCTTAATAAGAAAGTATTTTTTGAAATTTTATTAAAAAATATTTAAAATTTTTATTTGCAAAAAATACTAAAAATTTTTTTACTTTCCCATTTTAAAATACTTAATTTCCCCCCCCAACAACATCCAGTATCTAAACAGTATATATTTTTAGGAATACTAATTTTTGTACTATATAAAGTAGACCAATGTCCAAATATGATAGAGTATTTCTTAAATATTTTACTCTCAAAAATAAACCATGGTTTTAAAATATTTGGTGTATTTTCCGGAATATCTTTATACTTAGTATCTATAGATCCATCAGAAAAGCAGTATCTCATATAAATAAAAGAGTTTAGATAAAATTGTAATCTTTCTAAAAATTTTTTGCTTTTTTTATAAATTTTTCTTTTTTTCATAATATGATTTAGAAAAAAGTTAGTTTTATTTTTTAAAAAAAATTCTAAAGTATTTGATATTTTTTTTATTTCTTTAATTTTATGAAAATGCGGATGTATTCCAGCATGCGAAATTAGAAAATTATTTTTTTTATCTATTCTAAAAAATGGTTGTTTTTTTAACCATAAAATTATTTTCTTAGTTTCATTCTTATTATGAAATTCACTATTTTTTTCTAAAAATCCTTCATAGTATAAATTAATTAATTTAATTTCATGATTTCCTAAGACTATTTTAATACTTTTTCTGTTTTTATATAAAAATTTTAAGGTTTTAAAAGAAAAATTTCCTTTAAATACCACATCTCCAGTAGACCAAAGTGTATCATTTTTAAAATCAAAACAAATATTCTTTAAAAGTTGCATAAATTCTAAGTAACGACCATGTATATCTCCTATAAGATAGTTTGCCATTTTATTTAATTATTTTTGTTAGTTTATAATATTTATAGATATCTAAATCTTCTGCTCTTAGTGAGGAATCAATATTATTTTTTTTAAAATCTATAGGTTTTAGAATACTTTTTAAACTATTAGATAATTTTTTTCTCCTATTCAAGAAAGCAAGTTTTGTTATAAAAAAAAGTTTTTTTTTATTTTTTGAAGAAATATAATTTTTTTTATATGGAATAAATTTTAAAAACATAGAATTTACTTTAGGAATTGGATAAAATTCCTTGGCTAAAATACTAAAAATAGGAGTAATTTTATAAAAAGTTTGCATTATTACACTTATTCTTCCGTATTTCTTACTTCCAGGATTAGAAATAATTTTTTCTGCTACTTCTTTTTGCAAAGTAAAATGCATATCTTGTATATATTCTATATATTTTATACTTTTAAACAATAAATTTTTTGATATATTATAAGGAAGATTTCCAAATATTCTTAATAAACCAGGATGTTTATTTTCTATTTTAGAAAAGTCAAATTTTCTAGCATCTTGTAAAATTAGTGAAAGATTTTTTAACTTTGGATTTTTTTTTAAAATATGAAAGATAGATTTATCTACTTCTATGGCTGAAATGTTTTTAACAATTTTTATCATAGGTACTGTAATTTCTCCCATTCCAGGACCTATTTCTAGAAAATTTTCTTTTTTATTAGGATTAATAGATTTTATTATTTTTTTTATAATTTTTCTATTTCTTAAAAAATGTTGTCCAAAATTTTTTTTTACTATATGGTTTTTATAAGTTTTTTTCAAATTTTTTAATTTTATAAATTATTTAAAATTTCAACTGTATTATCTATCGTATTTATTAGACTTTCTTCATTTATCTCTTCTATTTTTTTTCCTGCTATTTGTAAAGCTGTTCCATGATCTACAGAAGTTCTAATAATAGGTAAACCTAAAGTTATATTAGTAATTTTTCCAAAATATTTATATTTAATTGCTGGAAGTATTTGATCATGGTACATAGAAATTATTATATCTTCATTAGAACGAACCATATGAAGTATAGAATCTGCAGAAAAAGGTCCAAATACTCTTTTATAAATTGTTCTTTTAATTTTTTTTATTGCCGGAATAATGATATCTTTTTCTTCTTTTCCTAAGTATCCTTCCTCTCCAGAGTGAGGATTCAGTCCACAAACTAATATTTTAGGAAATTTTATATTAAATTTTTCTTTTACTTCTTCAATAAGTATTTTTATAAATTCTATTAGATTAGATTGTTTAACTTTTTTTGAGACATTTTTAATAGCAATATGGTTAGTAAAAAAAGCAACTTTTATATTTTTATTGAACATCATCATTATGCCCATTTTCTTACTTTTTGTAGAAAAAAAAGTAGTGTGATCAATAAATTTATTTTTTTTATCTTTTAATAAAATGCTTTTATTAATTGGATTAGTAATAATGGCTGAAAAGTTTTTTTTTTTGCATTCAGAGTAAGATTTTTCTAAAATTTGCATAATATATAAATTATTTTTTATATCTAAAGTTCCAGGAAAGACTTTATTTCTGTTTTTTATATTAAAAACACAAATTTCTCCTTGTTTTCTAATAGATGGGGTACTTTTTCTATTATAGTTAAAAATTTTGATTGGCAATTTATGTATTTTTGCTCTTTCTTTTAGAATATTTTTATCTCCGAAAAACACTATTTCTGCTTTTAAAATATTTTGAATAGCTTTAACAGTGATATCTGGACCTATTCCTGCAGGATCTCCACAAGTTAGAATTATACGAAAAATTTTTTTATTTTTTAAAAATTTCAACATACGATTGTTTTTCTATTTCTTTAATCCATTCTGACTTTTCTTCAGAATATCTTTTTCTAAAAATCATATCATGAGATTTTTTTTCTAAATCATTATTTCTTCTATTTTCAATAAAATCAATTAATTTTATAATATAACATCCAGAATTTGTACAAAAAATATTGCTAATTTTATTTTTCTTATAAATTTTTTTGATATTTTCTAAATACTCCTTATTAAAAAATCTTATGTATTTCCATCCTATATCTCCTCCTTGCTCTTTAAAAGAAGAGTCATTTAATTTTTTTTTCGCAATTTTAGTAAAAGAATCTTTTTTACGATTTACTTCTCTTAAAATTTTTTTCAATTTTTTAATAGATTGTGTTTTTTCTTTCGAGTTTTTGTATTTTAAAAATATTTCCTGTATGCGTACTTGAGAAATATCTATAGGAATATTGATTTTTTTCTTTTCATTCACTTTGAAAATATGCATTGATTTTGACAAAAATATAGGTCCAATAATTGAATTTTTTTTAGCATTTTTCAATAATTCTCCTAAAAATTTTTTAAAAATATCTTCTATTTTCCATCCGGATTTTTGATCTGTAATCTTCAAAAATCCAGGAAAATTTGAGAAAAATTCGTCAAATTTTTCATTCATTTCGTAAGAATGAATTTTTTCTTCTAACTGTTTTTTCAAATGGTATAATTTTTCTGAATCTTCTTTATCATCAAATGGATAAAAAAAATGACTTATATTAATTCGATAATTTTCGAAAATATTTGAAGACATAATATTATTAAGAACAGATTCAATTTCTTCAGGATAAATGATAATTTTTGGATACGTAAAATAGTATTCCATTTGTTCAAATAATATTTTATTTTTTATTTTTTCAAAATAATCTTCGTATTTTATTCCATTTTCTAGTAAAATTTTTATAAATTTTTCTTTGTGTAAATTATTAGATTCTAAAATTTCTTCTATTTTTTCTTCTACTATTTTTTTTTCCACAAAAAAATCAAAAATTTTAGCATTTTGTAACACTATTTTTTCTAGTATGATTTCTTCTAGTATTTCTTTATCATCTTTCTCAGAAAATTCTTTTTTTTGCGTAATACTACTTTTTAAAATAGCTTCTTGATTGACTATAGCAACAATTTCATCCAAAACTTCAGTATTACAAAAAACAGAGTAGGACAAAAAAAAAATTTGAAGTAAAGAAATCTAAAAATTTTCATTTTTCATTTAAAAAAATAAATTTATTAAAATACTTCCTGATAAGTCAGAAAAGCATCTTTATTGAAGTACATTTCTTTTTCTTCTCTAGAATTTTTTTTATTTCCTAACAATTCAAAATTAATAGTTATATTTTTCTCATAATCCATTTTATTATCATTTTTGATAATCATTTTCTTCTCAAATCCTAATCCTGCATCTAAGCATCTATTTTTGTATTTAATTCCTAAAATATGGCGAATCAATTTTTTATTTTTAACATTGAAAAAATTTGAACTATTGAGGTATATATTTTTATATACAGGAAGTACAGTAGATAAACCTATTTGTGATATATATTGCATTCTACTGGAATATTGATTAAAGAACATATTTTCTATGTATTCCCTATTATTATATTGATGTCTAATTTGGAATAAAAAATCACTTTTTTTATGAAATTCTAAAGCATTTTCATTATGTAAAGTTTTATTTCTTTTTGAATCATATGCTAGTATACTTTTAAAATTCATAACTTTATTTAGTTTAACAAACATATTTCCTGCAAATAAGTGCTCTTGAAAATTTCTTTGATTACTTTTGGAATAAGTATCTCCTATAAGCATAAAAATTTTTCCTAAAGAAGCATTAAGAACTTCTTTTAAATTTTTATCATATATGCTAGTTTGTACTCCAAATACAACTTGATCTAACAAATTTGGTATATTTTTTCCACTTTCTTGTTTATCTCTGTATAAACTAAAGTAATCAGTATAAATCCATTTTGCATCTTCTTCAGATAGATATCTATTATTATTAGATGTTTTTAAATACTGTATTTTTGGTTCTATAAATTGAGTATATTTTTCATTTATTTGATTTTCTAAAGACAATTTACCTATAGTTTTAATCTGTTTCACATTTTCATAATAAGAATTGTGTAGTATTTTTTGATTGTATTTACTTAATGGCACATCTTCTAAAGAATAAAAATAATTTTGCATAGATAATTCTGTACTAATATTAGCCCAATTTTTCTTATACAACGGAAGTATAAGTTTTGGTTCTATATAAAATCTTGTATTCTTAACTTTTTTAGATTTTGGATGTTTAAAATTACTGTACTGAAAATTAGTTTCTAAATCGAAAAAATTACGTATATTAAATGTGTATTTATAATCTATTTTTGGAATTATACTGGTAAATATTCTTTTATCTTTAGAATCTAAAGGTTGAAATTTTTGCGTTAGAATAGTGAAATCAGAATATTCATCAGAGTAATCTATTCTAATTTTTTTTTCTGCATAATTATTTTGGTAATTACTTATAAAATACGGATTTCCTATAAAATTCTTATAATTTGCTATTGTGTAATTTATGTCGAACTTCCAGTTTTCAAAAGAATTTTTTTGTTTTAAACGTAGTAATAAATGTTGATCCATTCCGTATTCTTTATCTTCTTCATCAGTAATTATGCTTTTATTTGTTGGAAACCAAAATATCTCTATCTTTCCTATTTCTGGTTTGGCTAAATAATTAAAACTTCCTTTAAAGTAGGTTCCGTAATTTTTAGAAAAATTTAGATAACCAGAAAAATTTTGCGTATCCGAAAAAGAAAAATAATAAGGTACACCTAATTCAAATCCGTTTTTATTGCTAAATTTTATTATAGGAAAAAGAAAAGACGAAAATTTTTTTTCTTTTCTATCCAAAATCTTTACATAAGGTGAGTAAAAAACAGGAGTGTTTTTAACTTTAAACACTGCATTCCAGATTTTTATTGATTTTTCTTTATCGTCGTAAATAACTTTTTTTCCAGAAATTTTCCAAGTATCTTCTAGACTTTCGCAAGAAGTAAACTGACAATTATTGAGTACTATAAGATCTTTTTTATACTCCAGACTACTAGCTTTTCCATTAAATATGTCATTTATTTTATAGTCTACATCTAATATTTTGAGATTTTCATTAAAAGAATCAAAAGTAAGATTTTTTCCGTAAACTTCTATTTTTTTATTTTTTTCTTCTAATTTTGTTTTATGATTTACATAATCTACCTTTTTATTTTCATTAATACCAAATGATTGTATTGACTGAAAATTAAAAAAAATAATGAATGATAAAAAATAAAATAAAATTTTTTTATTGCTCAAACTAAAAATTTTTATGAATTTTATGTGTACATTATTAACAAATTTTAGAAATTGTTCCGATTTTTTTTCCATAAGATTTAAATTGATTATATAATTAAAAATAGTATTCTAATTGGATTATTTAATTCTTTAATAAATAAAATTTAAATTTGTTTTATGTCTACTGCAAAGTGCTATCATAACACTGTTTTATTAAATGAAGCAATAGAAAGTTTGAATATTAAAAAAAATGGAATTTATATAGACTGTACATTAGGAGGAGGGGGACATTCGAAATTAATTTTGAAAAAAATAGGAAAATATGGGAGATTAATTGCTTTGGATAAGGATAAAGAAACGATAAAATATGCAAAAAAAATTTTTTTTGATTCTAGAATGAGTATTGAACGCCTTTCTTTTTCAAATTTGAAGAGATATTGTATCAAAAAAAAATTATTAGGTAAAATTGATGGAATTTTAATAGATTTAGGAATATCTAATTTTCAAATTAAGAATCCAAAAAGAGGATTTTCTTATAAAATTAATGGACCATTAGATATGAGAATAGATAATTCATTTGGTATTACAGCATCAGAATGGATACAAAAATCTAGAAAGCAAGAAATTAGTAAAGTTCTAAAGAAATTTGGAAACAAAAAATTTTCTAAAAAAATAGCATTAGAAATTTGTAAATTTAGAAAGAAAAAAAAAATTTCTTATACAAGTCAATTGTATGAAATAATGCAAAAAGTTATAGGATTTCGAAAAAAAAATTTTTTTGCTCTGTATTTTCAAGCAATTCGTATTTTTATAAATCAAGAAATTCTAGAAATAAAAAAAATACTACTCGATGTATATTCTATACTAAAAATTAATGGAAGATTTGTAGTAATATCTTTTCATTCTTTAGAAGATAGAATAATAAAAAAATTTATACAAAAATACAGTAGTATTCCAGAAATACCACAAAATTTTCCTGTTACAGAAAAAATTCTTCTTAAAAAATACAAAAAAAGCATTTTATTTAAAAAAGGAAAGAAAACTTTTCCTTCTAGTAAAGAAATTATAAATAATCCTAGTTGCAAAAGTGCGATACTTAGATATGCAGAAAAAATACTATAAATTACAAGAAAAGAAAAAAATTATTAAATACGGTTT
Organism: bacterium endosymbiont of Pedicinus badii; assembly: GCF_002075085.1. Lineage (GTDB taxonomy): Bacteria > Pseudomonadota > Gammaproteobacteria > Enterobacterales > Enterobacteriaceae > PRUG. Next base: position 249,594 of record NZ_LKAS01000002.1, read on the forward strand.
AGTACGTATTATATTATATGATATATCAAAAAAATATAAATCTTCTATAGTTTTGCTTCTACTAAATGCAGCTTCTGCATTTTTTGTAGTATATTTTACATACCAAACAAGAATTTTAAATATAAAAAAAGAAAATTTAGAACACCAAATATCTTTAATAGATATAAAAAACGATAAACTTACTTTAGAAAAAAACACTATTGGTAATTTTAAAAGAATAGAATTTTTAGCAAAACAAAAATTTGGTATGTGCTATCCTTTGGAAAAAAATTTAATAAAAGAAAAAAGTAACTTTTAATATATGCAATATTTTAGGTATTACAAAAATTACAAATTGAGAAAAAAATTTTTTTATAAAAGATTTCTTTTTTTTAAATTTTTATTTTTTATAATATTTACTGCATTTTTCTTAAGATTATTTTATTTACAAATATCTAATTCTGATTTTTTTTCTCAAAAAAGTGATATGAGAACCATTAGAGTAAAAAGAATTCCTTCTTTTAGAGGAATTATTTATGATAGGTTTAAAAAACCAGTAGCGATTAATATACCTTCAATCACAGTGTGGGCAAATCCCAAAGAAGTTTTTATAAAAAATATTATGAAAGAAAAATCTTGGCAACTTCTTTCTAGATATATTTCAACTCCTATAGAAAATATTTACTATAATATAGTTCATTCTAAAAAAGAATTTGTGTACTTAGCAAGAAAAATTTCTATTAATACTGGTAAAAATATAGAAAAATTGAAAATACCTGGAGTCTATTGTGAAATAGAATACAAAAGATACTACCCTTTTGGAAAATCTTTAGCAAATTTAATTGGAATAACCAATATAGACGAAAAAGGAATAGAAGGAATAGAAAAAAGTTTTGATTTTTTACTCTCTGGTGAACCAGGAAAAAAAATTTTTAGAAAAGATGGATTTGGAAGAGTAGTAGAAAATATATACGAAAAAAAAAAAAATCTTCCACAAATTTACTTTTAAGTATAGATGAAGAATTACAAAATTTTTCCTATTTAGAAATTAAAAAAGCAGTTTTACTGAATAAAGCAGAATCTGGGACAGCTGTTTTAATTAATATAAAAACTGGAGAAATTTTATCCATGGCTAACTTTCCTTCTTATAATCCAAATAATTTTTCTTTTCTAAGAGTCAAAAATATGAGAAATAGAGCAATTACTGATTTATTAGAACCTGGTTCTACTATTAAACCAATTATAGTAATCGCAGCATTAGAAAATGGAATTGTAAAAAAAAATAGCATTATTAATACAATACCTTATAAAATTGATGGACATTTAGTAGAAGATGTTTCGTACAATGAAAAATTGACTCTTTCAGGAATTTTAAAAAAATCCAGTAATGTTGGAATTTCTAAATTAGCTCTTGCTATCCCTTTTGATAAAATACTAAAAATTTATAAAGAATTTGGTATAGGAGAGTCTACTAATTTAGGGATAATTGGAGAAAAATTTGGCTTTTTTCCAAAAAAAAAATTTTTTTCTGAAATAGAAAGAGCTTCCTTTTCTTACGGTTATGGATTTATGGTCACTCCTTTACAAATTGCTAGACTATATGCAATTATTGGAAGTTTAGGTATTAAAAAACCTTTGTCTATTTTAAAATTAGAAAATCCAGCTCAAGGAAAAAGAATTATTTCAGAAGAAATAGCTATACAAGTACTAAAAATGATGGAAATTCAAAATACAAATACTAGTACTAGTAGTTATAAGATAGCAGCTAAAACAGGAACAGTAAGAAAAGTAAAGAATAAAAGATATATTAAAAAATACATTTCTTATACAGCTGGAATAGCCCCTATAGAAAATCCAATGTTTTCTTTAGTTATTGTTATAAACGATCCAAAAAATGGAAAATACTATGGAAGCATGGTTGCATTACCAGTTTTTAAAAATATTATGGAAAATGCATTAAAAAATACATCTTTTTTTTCAAAAAAGGAGTAATATTTTATGATTCAAAAAAATTTAAAAGAGTTATTTTCTATTTGGATTAAAAGAAATAAAATCCCTAGTTGTACAGTAGAAAATCTTTCTTTAGATAGCAAAAAGAAAGGAAAAAATTCTCTTTTTTTTGCAATCAAAGGAAGTAATTTGGATGGAAGAAATTACATTCAAGAAGCTATAAGTAATGGTTCTATAGCCATAGCGATAGATTCAAATTGTATAGATGTACCTCATATTATAACAATTAATAAAATTTATTTTATATATATTAGTAAATTAAAAAAAAAAATTTCTAAAATTTCTGAAATATTTTACGATTTTCCTAAAAAAAATATCAAAATAGTTGGAATTACTGGAACGAATGGAAAAACAACTATATCAAATATGCTCGCAAAATGGGTCAATCTACTTGGTATAAAAAGCGCTTTTTTTGGAACTTTAGGTAAAGGAATAGTGCAAAAAAAAATATTTCCTACAAAAAATACTACTGAATCTGCTATAAATATGCAAAAATTTTTGTACAGAATGAAAAAAAAAAAAGTTAAATTTGTATCTATTGAAGTATCTTCCCATTCTTTACAACAATATAGAGTATCTGCAATTAAATTCGATGCAGTAATACTTTCTAATATTTCTCATGATCATTTTGATTTTCATAAAAATTTTCAAAATTATAAAGATTCTAAATTTTTTCTTTTTAGAAAAATATTTTCAAAAAACAAAATTATAAGTATAGATGAATCTTCTGGAATAGAAATAGCAAAAATGGTTAAAAATCCTGTGGTCGTTTCGAAAAAAAAATTTTTTCTTTGCAAAAAATACAAATATTGGATCACTTTAGATTCTAGTAAAAAATCTAGTAAGTACACAAAAATTTTTTTTTCCTCTTATTTTGGGAAAGGTATTTTAAAATGCAATTTCTTAGGGAGTTTTAATTTTACAAATTTGCTATTATCTTTTGCTACTTTAGTGAAATTAGGATATTCTTTTAAAAAATTGGTACATTTTTCTAAATACCTATTACCTGTTCCTGGAAGAATGGAAAAGATTGATAACAAAAACTTTCCTAGTTTTTTGATAGATTACGCTCATAATCCGAAATCTTTAAAAAATTTACTTTTATTTGCAAGAAATAATTGTAATAAAAATGTGTGGTGTATTTTTGGCTGTGGAGGTAATAGAGATAAACAAAAAAGACCTAAGATGGCAAAAATAGCAGAAAAGTACTCTAATTTTGTTATTGTTACAAGTGATAATCCTAGAAATGAAAGAATTAGTAGTATATTTTTTGATATTATCAAAGGATTTAGAAATTTGAAAAATATCTATTTTTTTTTCAAAAGAAAAAAGGCAATTGAATTCGCTTTTTTTAAAGCAGAAAAAAATGATTTAATTGTTGTTTCTGGAAAGGGAAATGAAAAATTTCAAATAATCAAGAATAAAAAAATTTATTTTTCAGATAAAAAAATAGTAGAAAATCTTTTAAAAAAAAATGATCAAATTTAGTTTGGAAGAAATTTCTTATACTGTAGATGGAGAATTATTTGGAAAAAATACTCTAATAGAAGAAATATCTATTAATTCAAAAAATATTAAAAAAAATAGAAATTTTTTATTTATTGCTGTAAAAGGGGAAAAAAAAGACGGACACGATTACATTAAAGAAGCTATATATATGGGAGCAAAAGCAATCATATCAGAGAAAATAATAAAATTCAGTATACCCTATATACTGGTTTCTAGTACAAAAAATGCTATTTGCAGAATTACAAAAAAAATTCTTCATAAAACAGGTATCAAAATTATAGCGATCACTGGATCTTCTGGAAAAACTTCTGTAAAAGAAATTTCTAATTTCATACTAAAAAATGAAAAAAAATCTATCGCTACAAAAAAAAATTTTAATAATAAAATAGGAATTTTTTTAAGTGTATTAAGAATTAAAAAAAATCACAAAATAATTATTTTAGAAATTGGTGCTAATCACTTTAAAGAAATTTTAGAAATTAGAAAATTTATTTCTCCAAATATTGTAGTAATAAATAATATACACCATTCTCACATTTTAGGATTTAAGAATATTTCTGGAGTTGCAAAAGCGAAATCTGAAATTTTAAAAAATTTATCTAAAGATACTAAAGTAGTACTAAATGCAGATAGTGCAAATTTACAAAAATGGAAAAAATATCTAAAAAATAAAAAAGTTTTTATGTTTTCTATAAAAAAAAAGTCAGATTTTTTTGCTAAAAAAATAAAAATTTCACAATTTAGCATAAATTTTGTTCTCTATGTAAAAAATAAAAAGTATACTGTTTTCATTCCCATTATTGGAGGACTACATAGTGTTTCTAATGTTTTGGCGGCAGTAGCAATTTGTTATTTATGCGATGTAAAAATGCAAAAAATTATTTTTTATTTAAGGTATTTAAAACCAGTTCCTAATAGATTGTTTCCTATTTTCTTAAAAAAAAAATTTTTAATTTTAGATGATACTTATAATGCAAATTTTGAATCTGTAATATCATCTTTAGATGTTTTAAATAGATTTTCCAGAAAAAAAATCTTTATTTTTGGAGATATGAAAGAATTGGGAGAATACAAATACATTTTACATAAAAAAATTGGAATGTATCTACTTAAAAAAAATATAAATTTAGTTTTTACTTTAGGAAAACTATCCAATTTAGTAAGTATGTGGCACAAAAATGGAATGCATTTTACAAAAAGAGAAGAATTATTAAAAAATTTGCTAATAAAATTAAAAAATTTTTCAAATTTTGTGATTTTAATTAAAGGATCTAGAAAAATGAAGATGGAAAAAATTGTAGAATTTTTAAAAAATTGGATTCAAAATGAATAGACTTATTATTTTAGAAAAAAATATATTTTTTATTAAATGCATATGTTGTATTTTTTTTTCTTTTTCTTTTTCGTACTTGTTATTCTATTTTTTTTTAAAATATTGTAAAAATTTATATTTTTCCGTAGTAGTTAAAGATAAAAAACTTATAAATCATAAAAAAAAAAAAGATATTTTTGCAATTGGTGGTATTGTTATTATAATTTCTGTTTTAATTAATTTTATTTTTATAGTAAAAAAAATTTATTTTAAAATTTTTTTGATATTTTTTATTTTTTTAGGATACGGATTAATAGGTTTGGTAGATGATTTCTATAAAATTATGCATCATAAAAAAGGAATATCTTGTACTACTAAATATATTTTACAATCTATAGTAACTGCAGTATTCATTTTTTTATTCAGTACTTTAGAAGTAGAAAAATATTCCATTTTTTTTCCTTTTTATAAAGAGATAGTAGTACCAAAATTTTTGTACCTTTCTTTATGCTATCTTATAATTATAGGAAGTAGTAATGCAGTAAATTTAACGGATGGATTAGATGGTTTAGCTATATTTCCAATAATTCTTACATGCTTAGGTTTTGTAGTAATTTCTATACTTTTTGAAAATGAAAATTTTTTTTCCTATAAATCACAAAATTTAAGAGATATTTCTTTTATATGTTTTATAGTTATTGGTTCTGGTTTAGCATTTTTATGGTTTAATTCTTTTCCTGCAAGTATTTTTATGGGTGATACTGGTTCTTTATCGTTGGGTTCTTTAATAGGTGTTTTATCAATCTTTTTTAAACAAGAAATGTTTTTTTTTATTATGGGAATAGTTTTTGTAATAGAAACTATTTCTGTAATTCTACAAGTATTTTTTTTTAAGACTGTAAAAAAAAGAATTTTTAAAATGTCTCCTATACATCATCATTATGAATTAAGTTTCTATCATGAATCCAAAATTGTCACAAGATTTTGGATACTTTCTATTATTGGTTTTTTTATTGCTTTTTTTGCTGCACTTATAAAAAATTATAATGAAATATAATTATAAAAAAGAAAAAATTTTGATTTTCGGACTAGGAATTACAGGAATTTCTTGCTTAAATTTTTTTTTAAAAAAAAAAATCTTTCCTAAAGTTATAGATACGAAAATTTTTTCGCTACAAAAATATATTCCTAATTTTATAAAATGTCATTTCGGATCTATAAAAAAAAGTTGGATTTTAAAATCTACACTAATTATTATGAGTCCAGGAATATCTTATAAAAAATACCCAATTTTTAATGAAGCAAAAAAAAAAGGAACAATAATTATTAGTGACATAGAACTATTTTGTAGAGAAGCAAAATCTCCTATATTAGCAATCACTGGATCTAATGGTAAAAGCACAGTTGCTACATTATTGCACAAAATAATATCTTCTTACGGATATAAGGCTAAATTAGGAGGAAATATTGGAATACCAGCTATGAATATACTTTCCAAAAAAAATGATTTTTATATTTTAGAGATTTCTAGTTTTCAATTAGAAAATACTTACAATTTAAATTCTTTTGCTTCTACAGTTTTAAACATAACGCAAGATCATATAGATAGACATAAAAAAATGGAAGAATACAAAGAAAAAAAAATGAGAATATATCAAAATTCTCAATTTTGTATTGTCAATTTAGATTTTCCTTGTTTATTTCCAAAAAACAGAAAAAAAAAAGAGTGTATTACTTTTGGAAAATACAAAGGAGATTATTGTTTAAAAAAAAAAGAAAATGACTTATGGATTACTAAAAAAAGAAAATTTTTACTTAATTGTTCAGAAACTAAAATTTTTGGAATATGCAATTATATTAATTTTCTATCAGTGATAGCTTTTTCTGATTTAATTGGTATACCGCATAATTTTAGTTTACCGATTATAAAAAATTTTTTGGGATTAGAACATAGAATGCAAATACTTAATAGTAATAATGGAATAAAGTATATAAATGATTCTAAATCTACTAATATAGGTAGTTTAATTGCTGCGGTAGAATCTATAAAAAGTACTGGTTTTTTGCATATCCTAGTAGGAGGAATTTCTAAAAACGCTGATTTTTCTTGTTTATCAGAATTTTTAAAAAATAGAAATTGCTATTTATATTGTTTTGGAGTAGATGGAAAAAAAATAAGTAATTTTTTTCCTAATAATTCGTATTATTTTCATAACATAAGTAAAGCAATGAAAAGAATTCATAAAATTATTAAAAAAGGAGATATAGTACTTTTATCACCAGCATGCTCTAGTCTAGATCAATTTAAAAATTTTCAGGAAAGAGGAAAAAAATTTGTTTATTTAGTAGAAAAGTACAAACATAAAAAGTTTAAATTTATTAAAAATGAAAAATAATCAATTCTACGATAGATGTCTACTATTTTTATTTTTAGGAATAATACTATTTGGATTTATTATGGTATTTTCTGCTTCAATTTCAATAGGAGAAAAGCTACTAAACGATCCATTCTATTTTTTTAAAAAAAGTCTAGTTCATTTAGTACTTATTTTAGTTCTATCAATCTTAGTTCTTTCTACAGAAATAAGATTTTGGGAGAAATACGGAAATTCTCTCTTTATACTAACAATAATAATGCTTGTGATTGTACTTCTAAAAGGTAGTTCTATAAGAGGATCTATTAGATGGATATCTTTTGGAATTATTAAAATACAACCAGCAGAAATTCTAAAATTGACATTGTTAGTATATATATCTAACTATTTAAAAAAAAAATCAAAAGAAATCAAAAAAAATTTCTGGGATTTTTTTAAGCCTATATTAGTTATTATGATTATTTCCATTCTTCTACTAGCACAACCAGATTTCGGAACAGTAATAATACTATTCTTAACTGTACTATCAGTAGTTTTCTTGGCTGGTGTGAATCTACGACAATTTTTTTTTACTATCATTTTAGGATTACTGATCCTAATTTGTTTAGTTTTTCTTAAACCTTATAGAATAAAAAGAATATCTTCTTTTTTAAATCCTTGGAATGATCCGTTTGGAGATGGGTACCAATTGACGCAATCTCTAATGGCATTTGGAAGAGGATCATTTTTTGGACAAGGACTAGGTAATTCAATACAAAAATTAGAATATCTTCCAGAATCTCATACTGATTTCATTTTAGCAGTAATAGCAGAGGAATTGGGATATATAGGAAGTTCTTTAGTAGTTTTTATAATATTTTTCATTTTTATTAAGTCTCTCTCTATAGGAAAAAAATCTGTACAGATACGAAGAAAATTTTCTGGATTTTTAGCTTTTTCCATAGGAATTTGTTTAGCCTATCAATCAATAATTAATATTGGAGTAGTAATAGGATTTTTACCAACAAAAGGATTGACTCTTCCATTTATTAGTTATGGGGGGTCCAGTTTAGTGATTTTCTCTCTACATATTATGCTATTATTAAGAATAGATTTTGAAAACAATTTGAAGCAAACGCAAGTATTTTTAGTAGAAAAAAATGAAAAAAAATAAAAAAATTCTCATTGTTGCAGGAGGAAGCGGAGGTCATATTTTTCCTGGAATCACAATAGCAAAGTACCTGAATTCTAAAGGGTGGGAAGTAGTTTGGTTAGGAAGTGATTCTGGAATAGAGTCTATAATAATTCCAAAACAGAATATAAAATACTTTTTTTTTAGGATTTTAAAAATTAATCAAAAGAATTTTATTAATAAAGTAAAGTCTATATGTTATTTTATTGCATCTTTTTTTAGTTGTTTTTTCTTAGTAAAAAAAATAAAACCAAAAATAGTAATAGGAATGGGAAATTATATATCTGTTCCAGGTGTATTTTCGGCATTCATACAAAATATTCCAATTTTTTTACAAGAACAAAATATAGTTATTGGTAGAGCTAATTTTTTTCTTTCTTATTTTGCAAAAAAAGTTTTTTTTGGTTTTCCAAATCATACATACTGTAATAAAAAATATAAATTTATAGGAAATCCAATTAGAAAAAATTTACTAAATTTTGTAAATCCTAAAAAAAAATATTTTCATAGAAATGGAAGGTTAAAAATTTTAGTTTTAGGAGGGAGTCAAGGATCAAAAGAAGTAAATGAAATTTTTATAAAGGTTGCAAGAAAACTAAATAAAAAAATAGATATTTGGCATCAAGTAGGCTATAAAAATTTTCAAGAAATGAAGAATCAGTATTCTTTATTTCAAATAAAAAATTACAAAATTTCAAAATTTATTAAAAATATTAAAATAGCCTATAAATGGGCAGATTTAGTAATCTGTCGTTCTGGTGGTATTACAGTAAGTGAAATTGCTTGTATAGGGATAGCTGCTATTTTCATTCCTTTTTCTCATAAAAATCAACATCAGTATTGGAATGCTAAATATCTTTCAGATAAAGGAGCTGCAAAAATTATTACTGATAAATATAGAGCAGAAAAAGATATTATAAATACAATACTTTCTTTAGATAGAAATAAAATTCTATCTATGTCTGAAATTGCAAAAAAAATGTTTATTAAAAATTTTTTAAAAAATTTACTAAAAGAAATTCAAAAATATGCAGATAGATAGAATGAAAAGAAAAATAGTTCACTTTATTGGAATTGGTGGATCCAGCATGAGTTGTATTGCAGAATTTTTCTTAAAAAATGGATGCACAGTAACTGGTTCAGACATTTTAAAAAGTAAAAATACAAAAAGATTAGAAAAATTAGGGATTAAAATATACTACAAGCATGAAAAATACAACGTACAAAAATCAGATTGTATAATTTTTTCTAATGCAATATCTAAAAAAAATCCAGAATTTTTATTTGCTAAAATTAAAAATATACCGATTTTTTCAAGATCAGAAATTCTTTCTAAAATTATAAAATCCAATTGTAGTATTTTAGTCTCTGGAACTCATGGGAAAACTACTACTGTTTCTATGATTATAAAAATTTATCAATTTTCTGGTTTACAACCTACTTTTTTTTGTGTAGAAAAAGAAAAGTATTCTAATAAAAAAATCAATATAGGAAAAAAAGACTACTTTATTTCTGAAATAGATGAAAGTGATAATTGTTTGCATCTATTTTCTGCAAAAATTATTGTTGTAACAAATATAGAAAATGAACATATTAATAGTTATGGAAGTTTAAAAAAATTAGAACTTTCATTTTTAAATTTTTTAAATAAAAATTCGGATTACGGATATGCTATAATCTGTATAGATAATCCTATACTTTTTAGGATGAAACCTATGATAAAAAAAAAAGTTATAACTTATGGTTTCGTAGAAAAAGCAGATTTTAGAATTATCAAATACCAACAAAAAGAAAATTTTTGTAATTTTTTTATTGTAGAAAAAAATAAAAAATTTTCTAAAATTCATCTCAGTATTCCTGGAAAACACAATGCTTTAAATGCCACAGCATCTTTTATAGTTGCCAAAATAAACAATATTTCTGAAAAAAAAATACAAAAATCTATAAAAAAGTTTGTTGGAGTATATAGAAGGTTTGAAATTTTAGGAATATATGATTTTAAAAATTATTCTTCTACAATAAAAAAAATTATGATAATAGACGACTACGGACATCATCCGAATGAAATAAAATACACTATAGATACCATTAAAAATGGTTGGCCAAAAAGAAGAATAGTAATGATTTTTCAACCTCATAGATATACTAGAATGAAAAATTTATACTTTCAATTTTTAAACACTTTATTAGAAGTAGACTATTTAATAATATTAAACACTTTTTCTGCTTGGGAGAAAAAAATTGAAAATTATAGCGGCTATTTTTTTTATAAAAAAATAAGAAAAATAAAAAAAGAAGTAATTTTTGTAAATAAAAATAGAAAAATAGAAAAAATTTTACGTATTATTTTACTCGATAAAGATATAATACTTATACAAGGTGCAGGAGATGTAAGTGAAATAATAAAAAAAATAATCAAAAAAAAATTTTTTTTAAAAAGTAGTAAAAATAAAAGTTCTAAAATTTAATGATTTTAAGAAATACTCTTTTATTTTGCATTTTTTGTGTATATCTATTTTTAGTATCTTTCTGCCTGATAAAAATTATAAGATACAACAATTCTTTAAATACTTTTCACTTTATTACGAATGAGCAATTTTTATATACTAAAACAAATCTCATTACTAGTATACTTTCTTCATTAGAAATGAAAAATAATTTTTTACAAGAAAATTTTTCTTCTTTATTAAAAGAAGTAAAAAAAATTTCTTGGATAAAAAATATACAAATTCAAAAAGAATGGCCAAAAACTATTAAAATTCGTATAGTAGAGTATATTCCTATTGCACTTTGGAATAATACTTTTTGTATTGATAAAGATGGAAATTTATTTCAAATGCCGAATCAATATTTGAACCAAATTCCAAAAATTTTTGGACCTTTTGGAAAAGAAAGAGAAATTCTAAAAAACTTTTTTTCTTTTGAAAATACTATCAAATCTATAAATCTATCTATTAATACCATTATAGTAAATATAGAAAATTCTTATATTTTAAAAACAAAAGAAAATTTGATTATCAAAATAGGAAAAATAAACCATATAGATAGAATACATCGTTTAGTTATTGCGTTTCCTGTTATTTTAAAATATTCTCAAAAAAATAGAAAAAATATTAAATATATAGATTTAAGATACAAAAATGGATTAGCAGTAAAATTTGAATAAAATTTATAAAAGTACTTTTAGGTTATAAAAATGTCTAAAGAAATAGAAAAAAAATTACTTGTTGGTTTAGAAATAGGAACTACTAAAGTAATTGCTGTAATAGGAGAAAGATTTCCGGATGGGTTAATTAATGTAGTAGGTTTCGGAATTTATCCTTCAAAAGGAATTGATAAAGGGAGAATTAATGATTTAGAATCTGTAGTAAAATGTGTACATAATGCTGTTGATCAGGCAGAAATGATGGCTAATTGTCATGTTACTTCCGTTTATTTAGCATTTTCTAGTAGACATATTTGTTGTAAAAATGAAATAGGAATAGTTCCAATAACAAAAGAAGAAGTTACTGAACAAGACATATACAATGTTTTGTATACAGCACAATCAGTTAAAATTAAAGATGAGTACCAAATAATTCATGTAATCCCCCAAGAGTATTCTATAGATTCTCAAAAAGGTATAAAAAACCCAATTGGTTTATCAGGAATACGAATGAAATCTTATGTGCATCTAATATCTTGCAGAAAAGATGCTATAAAAAATGTTATTAAAGCAGTAGAAAAGTGCGGAATAAAAGTAGATAAATTGGTATTTTCTGGATTATCTACTAGTTTTTCAGTTTTAACAGAAGAAGAGAAAGAATTAGGTTCTTGTGTAATAGATATTGGTTCAGGAACTATGGATTTTTCTATATTTACTGATTCTTCTCTAAGATATGTAAAATCAATACCGTATGGAGGAGAAATTGTTACAAATGATATATCTTATGCATTTGGAATTTCAACAAATGAAGCAGAATTTTTAAAAATTCGATACGGATCCGCATTTTTAAAAAATAATAAAGAACAAGAAGAGGTAGTAGAAATACCTAAAATGGATGGAAGACCTGAAAAAATTATACAAAAAAAAAATTTAGTTCAAGTAATTGAACCTAGGTATGCGGAGCTTTTGCAATTAGTGAATATAGAAATTATTCAAATACAAGAAAAACTAAAAAAAAAAGGTATAAAAAACCAGCTCTCTTCAGGTATAGTATTGACCGGTGGAGGAGCAAAAATGAAAGATTTGCTATCTTGTGCACAGAAAGTTTTTCATATGCAAGTTAGAATTGGATATCCTAATAATACTACTGATAGTTTTAAAGAAGTCAAAGATCCTTCTTTTTCTACAGTTCTCGGAATACTTAATTTTGAACAAGAAGTAGGATTAAAAAAAGAAAAAAAAAGAAGAAGAAATATCTTTTCTAGATTATTTCTATCTTTTAAAAGATGGATAAAAAAAGAATTCTAAAATATTTTATATTTTTAGGAAATTAAAAAATTAGTATAATATGGTGAAATAAATATGTTTGAATTAGTAGAATTGACTAATGATGCAATTATTAAAGTTATTGGCATTGGAGGAGGAGGTGGAAATGCGGTGGAGCATATGATAAAAGAAAAGATAGAAGGAGTAGACTTTTTTGCTGTGAATACTGATTCACAAGCTTTAAAAAAAACTTCTATTAGTCAAACTATACAAATAGGTAATGGAATTACGAAAGGATTAGGAGCAGGAGCAAACCCAGAAATTGGAAAAAACTCAGCAGAAGAAGACAGAGATACTTTAAAATCTGCTATAGAAGGAGCAGATATGATATTTATAGCTGCAGGTATGGGAGGAGGAACAGGAACTGGAGCTGCTCCAGTAATAGCAGAAATAGCAAAAGAATTAAGTATTTTAACAGTAGCAGTTGTTACAAAACCTTTTAGTTTTGAAGGAAAAAAAAGAATGCAGTATGCAGAACAAGGTATTTCTGAATTATCTAAATACGTAGATTCTTTAATTATTATACCAAATGATAAACTTCTAAAAGTTCTTGGAAAAGGAATTTCTCTTTTAGATGCTTTTGGAGCAGCTAATGATGTTTTAAAAGGTGCTGTACAAGGAATTTCTGAGTTAATTACAAAGCCTGGACTAATGAATGTGGATTTTGCTGATGTTAGAACAGTAATGTCAGAAATGGGATATGCTATGATGGGATCTGGAATATCATGTGGAGAAGATAGAGCTGAAGAAGCAGCTGAAACAGCTATTTCTAGCCCCTTATTAGAAGATATAGATCTTTCAGGAGCAAAAGGAGTATTAGTTAATATTACTGCTGGTTTTGATTTGCGGTTAGATGAATTTGAAACAGTTGGAAATACAATAAGATCATTTTCTTCTGATAATGCTACGGTTGTAATAGGTACTTCTCTAGATCCAGAAATGAATTCTAATCTGAGAGTAACTGTAGTTGCAACAGGAATTGGAAATAATAAAAATACTCAAGAAAATTCTTCTTATTTAGAAAAAGATGAAAAAAAAAATATATTTTTAAAGGAAGAAGCTAAAAAAAGTAAAGTAGAAAAAAATATTTCTAAAAAAAATAAAGAAAGTAGAAAAGATTTAAGAAAAAAATTTGAAATTCCAACATTTTTAAGAAAGTGATTCTTAATTGTAAAAAAAATTAACATGAAGCAAAGGACTATAAAAAAAGTAATTTTTATTAAAGGTAAAGGACTACATACTGGAAAAAAAATACAATTAAAAATGCTACCTGCTATAAAAAATACAGGAATCATTTATAGAAGAGTTGATTTATTTCCAAATATAGAATTTAATATGAATATTGATATGATATCAACTAAAGTTCCATTATGTACATGTTTAGAAAACCGACAAAATATTAGAATATACACTATAGAACACTTAAATGCAGCTATAGCAGCTTTAGGTATAGATAATGTTATCATAGAAGTAGATGCTCCAGAGATTCCAATTATGGATGGAAGTGCGAGTCCATTTATTTTTTTTATTTTACAATCTGGAATACAAGAACTAGAAGAAAAAAAAAAATTTTTGAAGATTAAAAAACAAGTATCTGTATACGAAGAAGACAAAATGGTGCAGTTATCTCCTTACGAAGGAAATGTGCTAGAGTTTACTATAGATTTCAAACATCCAAAAATAAAAAAAAAATTCAATAGTTTTTCTATAAAATTTTCTACTTTTTCTTTTATTAAAGAAATTGGAAGTGCTAGAACTTTTGGTTTTACAAGAGATATCCCTTATTTGCATTCATTAGGAATGGCTTTGGGAGCAAATTTTGATTGCGTTGTTGCGCTAAATGAAAAAAAAATTCTTAATAAGGAAGGATTAAGATTTAAGAACGAATTTGTAAGACACAAAATATTGGATGCTTTCGGAGATCTTTATGTTTCTGGATACAATATTATTGGTAGATATACTGGATTTAAATCGAGTCATAAAATGAATAATAAACTACTCAAATTATTGTTTAAAGATGAAAAAAATTGGGAAATAATTAGTTATAATAGTGAAAAAAATGTTCCAATTTCTTTTTCTTATTCGTAATTTCATTTTTTGTATGTCATTCTTAGTAACTAATAAAACTAAACTCTGTATTTGAATTTTTATATAAAATCTTTTGGTTTTAAAAATTAAAAAACATTCAATTTATGAATTTTATAAAAAAAATAATAAATAAATTTTTTGGTAATCAAAATAAAAAAATAATAAAAAAAATATATAAAACTGTTGAAAAAATTAACTATATGGAGAAAAATTTTCAGAAATTAAAAGATTCAGATTTTTTAAAAAAAACTTTGGAATTTAAAAAAAAAATTAGAAATGGAATTTCCATAGATAGTATACTACCAGAGGCTTTTGCCACTGTGAGAGAAGCTAGCAAAAGAGTTTTTGGAATGAGACATTTCGATGTACAAATCATTGGAGGAATTGTTCTTAATGGTAGAGCTATTGCTGAAATGCGTACTGGAGAAGGAAAAACACTTACTGCTACTCTTCCTGCTTATTTGAATGCTTTGCAAGAAAAAGGAGTACATATAGTAACAGTTAACGACTATTTAGCAAAAAGAGATGCAGAACAAAACAAATCTTTATTTGAATTTTTAGGAATGAAAGTGGGAATAAATCTATCAGATATGTCTCCAAAAGAAAAAAGATCCGCATACTATGCTGATATTACTTATGGAAATAATAATGAATACGGATTCGATTACTTAAGAGATAATATGGTTTTTGATAAATCAGAAAAAGTACAAAGAGGTCTGTATTACGCTTTAATAGACGAGGTAGATTCCATACTAATAGATGAAGCTAGAACTCCTTTAATAATTTCTGGTCCTATAGAAGGTAATTCAGATATATACAATAAAATTAATACTATTGTTCCTAAATTAATTCTGCAAAAAAAAGAAGATTCAGATAATTTTCAAGGTATTGGTCATTTCACGATAGATGAAAAAACTAAACAGGTTCATTTTACAGAGAGAGGTTTAGTTTTTTTAGAAAATATATTTAAAAAACTACGTTTTATGAAAGAAAATGAATCCTTATATTCTTCAAATAATATAATATTAGTTCATCACACAATATCTGCTTTAAGAGCACACGTATTATTTCATAGAAATGTAGATTACATAGTAAAAAATCAAGAAGTTATTATAGTGGACGAACATACAGGAAGAACAATGCCAGGAAGAAGATGGTCTGACGGTTTGCATCAAGCTATAGAAGCAAAAGAAAAAATTAAAGTAAAAGATGAAAATCAAACTCTGGCTTCTATAACATTCCAAAATTATTTTCGTCTTTATGAAAAACTTTCAGGAATGACAGGTACAGCATTTACAGAGTCTTTCGAATTTAAGGAAATATATAATTTAAATACTGTAGTAATTCCTACTAATCGTCCAATGATAAGGAAAGATTTCTCTGATTTAGTATACATGACAGAAAAAGAAAAAAATAATGCTATTATTGATGACATAAAAAATTGTTATAAGAAAAAACAACCAGTTCTTGTTGGAACTGTTTCTATAGAAAAATCAGAAATAATTTCTAAAAAACTAAAAAAATGCAAAATTCCTCATAAAGTATTGAATGCAAAATTTCATGCTATGGAAGCAGAAATAATTTCAGAAGCTGGAAAACCAGGAGCAGTTACTATTGCTACAAATATGGCAGGAAGAGGAACAGATATAGTACTAGGTGGAAATTGGAAACTAAAAACTAAAAAGTTTAGAAATGATAAAAAAGAAGTTAAAAAAATTTACGAAAAATGGAAAGAAGACAATAAAAAAGTCTTACTTTCTGGAGGATTGCATGTAATTGGAACAGAAAGACACGAATCTAGAAGAATTGACAATCAATTACGAGGTAGGTCTGGAAGACAAGGAGATATTGGAACTTCTAGATTTTATATTTCTATGGAAGATTCTTTAATGAGAATTTTTGCTTCTGAAAAGATTTCTATTATTTTAAGAAAAATAGGAATGAATTTTGGAGAATCAATAGAACATCCTTGGATTACAAAAGCTATAGAAAATGCACAAAAAAAAGTGGAAAACAGAAACTTTGAAATTAGAAAACAATTATTAGAGTACGATGATGTTTCTAATGTACAAAGATGCGCAATATATGAACAAAGAAATGAAATTTTGGAAAGAAAAGATATTACAGATATAGTAAGAAATATAAGAAAAGATGTATTTCAGAAAATAATTAAAAGTTATTTTTCTTCAGAAGAATCAGAAAAAAACATCAGAATTAAAGAATTTTGCAATTTACTCAAGAAAGATTTTAACATAAATACTTTTAAAAAAAATTTACTAAAAAAAATCTCTATTTTTAAAGAAGAAAAAGAATTATTTGATTATATTATTAAAAAAATAGAAAAAAATTACATAGAAAAAGAAAAAAAAATAGGAAAAAGTTTTTTAAGGGAATTTGAAAAAAATATAATGCTACAGACATTAGATGCTTTTTGGAAAGAACATCTATTCGCAATAGATTATTTAAGAAAAGGAATACATTTAAGAGGATACGCTCAAAAAGATCCAAAACAAGAATACAAAAGGGAATCTTTTATTATGTTTTCTAATATGTTAGAATCTTTAAAGTATGAAGTAGTTAGTTTACTGAGTAAATCTGAATTCTTTATTAAGAAAGTCTAAATTTTTTTAGAAAATTTTAAAAAATTTACGTATTTATTATGTAAATTACGAACACAGGAAGTAATTTTTTTTTTATTTTTTTCGTTATCTATTATTTCATTAGCTAAAGAAATACGATGATCTCTATCAGATTGTAAAAAAATAATATTTTTTATAATTTCTTTTTGAATTTCTGGATTTCTATTTTTAGTTCTACTAATCTGAGTTTTATAAGAAGTATCTACAACAATTATTCTATTAGGAATTCTATAAAGATTTAGCTCTATTAGCAATGGAACAACCCAAACTAAATAATAAAAAAAACTTTTAGAAAAAAGCTTTTTTGTTCTTTGCATAATTTCTTCTTGCATAAGATCATTTATCCAAAGTACTTCTTTTTTTTCACTAAAAATAATTTTTTTTAATTTATCTCTATTTAAACAGGTAGAATTTTTATAAGAGATAACTTTTTTCCCGTATCTTTTTACTATTTCACTAAAATAATAAAAGTTTGTATTTAGAATATCTTTAGCAATTTCATCTGAATCTACTATAGGAACTCCAAGATTAAAAAATTCTTTTGCCACAGTAGTTTTTCCACTACCTATACCTCCAGTTATGGCTACTATATACTTTTTATTGCTACTCATTGCAAAATCTCATAGAAAAATTTAAAACTTTTATATTTTTTGTAATATCTCCTACAGAAACAAAATCTATTCCTAAATTAGCAATTTTTTTAGCAAATTCTATATCAATATTTCCAGAAACTTCTATTGGAATTTTTCTATCTATAATTTTAATTGCTTTTAAAATATTTTTATAAGAAAAATTATCCAGCATAATGATATCTATAGGATTTTTTATAGCTTGCTGTAACTCCTCAATATTTTCTACTTCTACCTCTATAGGGATATAAAATGTCATTTTCTTTCTTTTTGATAGTGCTTTTTGAATAGTATTTTGTATTGATCCTACAGAAAAAATATGATTTTCTTTAATCAAAAAAGCATCAGACAAATTAATTCTATGACTTTCTGCACCACCACATAAAACAGCGTACTTAGAAGAGTATTTAAAACAAGGTATATTTTTTCTAGTATCTAATAAAATAGTTTTTGTTCCTTTAAAACAGTCTACATATTTTCTAGTAGTACTAGAAATTCCGGATAGCATTTGTAAAAAATTTAATGCAGTTCTTTCTCCAGCAAGCAATACTCTTGCTGGTCCAAAAAGATTGCATATATTTTGATTAGGAAATATTTTTTTTCCCTCTTTTACATGCCATTCTATTTGAACACTATTTTTTTGAATTTGTTGAAATACTTCTTCTACCCATTTTTTTCCACATAGAATTCCTTTTTCTTTAGAAAATATTTTTGAAATAGTTTTTTTGTTTTCGCATAAATTTCCTGTAATATCAAAAAATTTTTTTTTATCGTACAAAATATCTTCTTTTAGAGAATGCTGAACTAAAAAACTTATTTCTTTCTTAATTTTCTTTAGTATTTTTTTTCTTCTTTTTTCAAAAAATTTTTTAAGTATCATAGTACTTTTTTTAAATTTTGTTTCCTTTGTATTAAAAATTAACTAAATTTTAGTACTAAATATTTAGTACAGAATATTAGTAATACTTTTATTAATAAATATGTTATCATATAATGAAGAACTTTAAAATTTTATCAATTAAAATAATAATATATAAGGAAACAAACCATGTCAGACGAAATATACAATGACGTGGATCCATTTGAAACAAAAGAATGGATAGAATCAATAGATTCTATAATTTCATATTCTGGTATTGAAAGAGCTAAGTTTATTACAAAAAAAATTTTACAGCATTTACAAAACAACGACGTAGAAGATTTTGATTTACAAAAAAATTACGTTAACACTATACCTTTGAAAAATGAGCCTAAATATCCAGGTGATTTAGATATAGAAGAAAAAATACTTTCAGCAATTAGATGGAATGCGATTGTTATAGTATTAAAAGCTTCTAAAAAAAATCTAGATTTAGGAGGTCACATATCTACATTTCAATCTATTGCTTCTATTTATGATGTCTGTTTCAATCATTTTTTTAGATCTTCTAATAAAAATGACGGAGGAGATTTAATATACTTTCAAGGACATTCTTCTCCTGGAATCTACGCTAGAGCATTTTTAGAAAATAGACTAAGTCAAGAAAAAATTGATAATTTTAGACAAGAAGCGGAAGGTAGCTTAGGAATTTCTTCTTATCCACATCCTAAGTTAATGCCAAAATTTTGGCAATTTCCTACAGTATCTATGGGTCTAAGTGCTGTTTGTGCAATTTACCAAGCAAAATTTTTAAAGTATTTGAAAAATAGATCTTTAGTAGATACAAATAAGCAAACAGTGTATGCATTTTTAGGTGACGGTGAAATGGATGAACCAGAATCTAAAGGAGCAATAACCATTGCAAGTAGAGAAAATTTAGATAATTTAATATTCGTAATTAATTGTAATTTACAAAGATTAGATGGACCTGTTTTTGGAAATGGAAGAATTATAGAAGAATTGAGTGGGATATTTATTGGTGCTGGATGGAAAGTTATAAAAGTAATTTGGAGCAGCAATTGGGATAAACTATTTAAAAAAGATAAATCTGGAAAATTATTGCAATTATTAAATGAAACTCCAGATGGAGACTATCAAAATTTTTCTACTAGAGACGGAAAATATATGAGAGAAAACTTTTTCTCAAAATATCCAGAAACTTATAAATTAGTAGAAAAAATGAGTGATGAAGAAATATTCAAATTAGGAAAAGGAGGACATGATAAGAAAAAAATATATGCAGCTTTTGAAAAAGCAAAAAAAACTATTGGGAAACCTGTTGTAATACTATTTCATACTACAAAAGGATATGGTTTAGGAAAAAGTGCAGAAGGTAAAAATATAGCACATCAAGTAAAAAAAATTAGTTCAGAAGATCTTATAAATTTAAGAAAAAATTTGAAATTAGAAAATTTTATATCTAGTAAAGAAATCAATTCTCTTCCTTATATAAAATTTGATAAAAATTCTAAAGAATACCAGTATATGCAAGAAAGAAGAAAAAATTTACATGGATATATTCCAAAAAGATCAGAAAATTCTACTATTAATTTAGATATACCTGATATAGAATACTTTTCTTCTATATTTAAAAGAAGTATATCGATTACTTCTACAACAATGACTTTTGTAAATTTTTTAAATGCACTTCTTCAACATAGAATAAAAAATCATATTGTTCCTATTGTTGCAGATGAGGCAAGAACTTTTGGAATGGAAAGCTTATTTAGAAAAATAGGTATTTATAATTCGAATGGACAAAAATATACTCCTCAAGATAAAGAACAATTTTTGTACTATAGAGAACAAAAAGATGGACAAATACTACAAGAAGGAATAAATGAGTTAGGTGCAGCTTCATCTTGGATGGCAGCAGCCACTTCTTATAGTACTAATAATTATCCTATGATACCTTTCTATATTTTTTATTCAATGTTTGGATTTCAAAGAATAGGAGATTTACTTTGGGCAGCAGGAGATCAACAAGCTAGAGGTTTTTTAATAGGAGGCACTTCTGGAAGAACAACACTAAATGGAGAAGGATTACAGCATGGAGATGGACATAGTCATGTTTATTCCTTAACTGTTCCGAATTGTATTTCTTATGATCCTTCTTTTTCGTACGAACTTATTATAATTCTTCAAGAAGGAATAAAGAGAATGTACGGAAAAAATCCAGAAAATGTCTATTACTATATTACAGTAACAAATGAAAATTACTACATGCCTAAATTAATTAATAAAAAAGAAACTATAAAAGGAATTAAAAAAGGGATATATAAGTTTTCTTCTACTTCTGAAAAAATAAAAAGTGAAATACAGTTATTAGGATCTGGATCAATTTTTCAAAAAATACAAAAAGCTTCAAAAATTCTTTTAGAAGAATACAACATTGCATGTGATTTATACAGTGTTACCTCTTTTACTGAACTAGCTAGAGACGGATATGATTGCGAAAGATGGAACTTTTTGAATTTTAATAAAAATAAAAAAATACCTTACGTAAAAAAAATACTTAAAAATCTTCCTACAGTGGTTGCTACTGACTATATGAAAATTTTTGCAGATCAAATAAGAAATTTTGTACCGAACAAATATTTTTTTGTACTTGGAACAGATGGTTTTGGAAGATCAGATAGTAGAGAAAATCTTAGAATGCATTTTGAAGTTCATGAAAATTATATTGTAGTTTCTGCCCTGTATTTAATGATGAAATGCAAAAAAATTTCTAAAAGTACTCTCATAAATGCAATGAAAAAATTTAGTATAGATCAAAAAAAAATTAATCCAAGAATTTCTTAAATAGGAAAAAAAATGTCTACTGAAGTATATTTACCTGATGTTGGAGCAGATTCTGTAAAAATTTCAGAAATTTTAGTAGAAGTAAACGACTCTGTCGAAAAAGAACAATCTATTATGGTTGTAGAAAGTGAAAAAACTTCTATAGAAATTCCTTCTCCAATTGCAGGAATTATAAAATCTATAAAATTTAAGGTAGGAGAAGTAGTAAAATCTGGATCTTTATTATTTTTAGTAGAAGAAAAAAATACAAATAATGAAGAAAAAAAACTAGAAAAAATAGATATTAAAAAAGAAACTACAAAAAAAATATTTGAAGAAAAAAAGAGTAAAGAAGAGTATTTTTCAAAAGAAAAAAATCAAATAAACAACTATTTTTATGCTAGTCCAAGTGTTAGAAGATTATCAAGAGAATTGGATATCGATTTAGAAAAAATACAAGGATCTGGAAAAAATGGTAGAATCACAAAAGAAGATCTTATAAATTTTTTATCTAATCAAAGAATAACTACAGATTCTCCAAGATATTTAGAAGATGAAAAATTTCTATCTTTTCCTAAAAAACTACCAAAATGGCCTAAAATTTCATTTGAAAATAGAAAAAAAGAATCTGATACAGAAGAAAAAGATATACAAAAAATAAAGAAAATTTCTGGAATGAATTTACACAGAAATTGGATAATGATACCTCATGTAACTCAATTTTACGAAGCAGATATAACTAATTTAGAAGATTTTAGAAAAGAAATAAATTTGGATAGTAAAAAAAATAAAATTACTATACTACCTTTTGCTATAAAAGCAATTGTAAAAGCATTAAAAAAATTTCCTAATTTTAATAGTTCTTTTTTAGAAGAAAAACAAATGCTTTTAAAAAAAAATTTTTATAATGTGGGAATTGCTATTAATACAATAGAAGGTCTTTTAGTTCCAGTTATTAAAGAAGTAGATCGCCAGGATGTATCAGAAATTTCTGAAGAAATACTACAAATTATAGAAAAAATTAAAAATCATTCTCTCAGTTCAGAATATTATAAAAATGGATGTATTACAATATCTAATTTAGGAGGAATAGGAAATGGAGGATTTTTTACCCCTATTATAAATGCTCCAGAAGTAGCAATTTTAGGAGTTTCTAGATCTTTTATAAAACCAATTTGGGAAAAAAATAAATTTGTTCCAAAAAATATTTTGCCACTTTCATTATCATACGATCATAGAGTAATAGATGGAGTAGAAGGTCTATTATTCATAGAATATTTTGCAAAAATTTTAGAAAATATAAAAAATTTAATCATTTAAAAATATGAAAAATATAAATACTAAAGTAGTTATAGTAGGATCAGGTCCTTCCGGATATTCAGCTTCTTTTAGGTTAGCAGATTTAGGAATAGAAAATGTAGTTGTAGAAAAAAAAAGCAACTTAGGTGGAGTATGTTTGAATGTTGGATGTATACCTTCTAAATTTTTACTGCATGTATCAAAATTTTTAAGAGAATTCAAAGAAATAAAGAAAAAAGAAATTATTTCAGGTTCTATAAAAATTAATATTGAAGAAATAAGAAAGGAAAAAAACAAAATTATTCAAAATATCAGTAATAACTTAAAAAAAATGGCTAGTATTAGAAATGTACAAATTGTTCACGGATATGCCAGATTTTTAAATAAGAATAGTATTATTGTACGCAATGAAGAAGAAAAAGAAGTAAAAATAAATTTTGAAAATGCTATTATTGCAGTTGGTTCTAAACCAAGAAAAATGAGTATAATAAAAAATTTGCGAAGTGAAAGAATTTGGTATTCTGATGAAGCTTTGTCTTTAAAATTCATACCAAAAAATATGCTAATTATTGGAGGAGGAATAATTGGATTGGAGATAGGTACTATATACAGCAGTTTAGGAACTCAGGTGGAAATTGTAGAAATTTCTGAACAAATTGTTCCAAATGCAGACATGGATATTATAGAACAATACATAAAACAAACAAAAAATATTTTTAGCATCAAAAACAAAGTAAAAATTATTAGCATTTTGGAAAATGAAAAAGGAATACTAGTTAAAATACAGTACAAAAATAGAATTTTAGAAAATCAGTACGAAGCTATACTAATTTGTATAGGAAGAAAACCAAATTGTGATTTTAAAAAAATGCATTTACAAGATATAGGAATTCTTAGAAAAAAAGAATTTATTCAGACAAATGCACAAACTATGCAGACTAATATTTCAAATATATACGCTATAGGAGATGTTTCTAATCAACCTATGTTAGCACATAAAGGATCAAATCAAGGAAAAATTGTAGCAGAAATCATATCTGGCAAAAAGTATTATTTTGATCCTAAGACTATACCATTTATAGCCTATACCGATCCAGAGATTGCATGGATAGGATTTACAGAAAAAGAAGCTAAATTAAAAAATATAAACTATAGATCTGCAAAATTCTCCTGGAAAGCTTCTGGAAGAGCTATAGTTTCTGGATACGATGGAGTTACTAAATTAATTTTTGAAAGAAATACTAAAAAAATTATAGGAGGAGCAATTGTTGGACAAAATGCAGGAGAACTTCTAGGAGAAATAGGAATTGCAATAGAAAATTCTGTTACTTCTGAAGATATAGCATTAAGTATCCATGCACATCCTACTATGTACGAGTCGATTGGAATTACAGCTGAAATTTATGAAGGAATTGCAACTGACGTTTTAAATCGATCTATTTAAAAATATTATTTCCGTAGAAAATTTCCTGCATTTCTTTGCAGAGAATTTTTGTAATTTTTTCTTTATCTTTTTTATCTAATTTTTTATAAGAAGTATTCAAAAGGTATCTTTTTAAATTGAATTTTCTTAGTATCATTTTTGTTCTAAAAAACTTTTCTTGAAATATATTTGTATCTATAATATGGTATACATTTTTAATTTTATTAGGTATAAAATCGCTTACTGCATGGAATTTTTGATCTGAATAATGTTTTACTCCGTATTTATCTCTAGTAAATCCACGAATTTTATAATCTATCATTATTATATCGGATTTTAGTTTATAAATTAAGTATCCTAGTGCTTTTAAAGGGGATATAATACCACAAGTAGAAACTTCTATATCAGCTCGAAATACGCATATTCCATTTTTGTTATTTTCTGGATAAGTATGAACACAAATATGACTTGTATTCAAATGCGCAACAATAGACTTGTTTTTATGATTATTATTTAAATTTTTTGTACTATTTTTTTCTCCTACTAGTATAGCTACACTAGCCCCTTGTGGAGAATAGTCTTTTCTAGAAATATTAAGTACATTTGCACCTATAATAGAACAAATTTTTTGTAGAATTTTCGTTAATTTTTTAGAATTATACTTCTCATTTATATAAGATATATAATTATTTTTTTTAAAGGAATTTGTATAACGAAGTTCATAGATGTAAAAACTCAAACTTTTTGTTAAATTATTAAATCCATACAATTCAAATTTGCGCAATTTTTTCTCCTAAATTTGTGTATTAAATTATAACAAATCTTTTAAAAGGTATTGAGGAAGACAAAAACTTCCAAAATGAATATCTGAATTATAATATCGAAAATTAATATTTGAATTTTGTATTCTTTTCTCTATTCTTTTTTTATCTAAATAAAATTCTATTTTATTTTTGCTACCCCATAGAAATAGCATTATTCCTCCATAATAAGTAGGTATAGAAGATTGATAGAATTTAGTTTCTAAAAATTGTTTTTTTAAAATTTTATAACTTTGTATAGAAGATAATTTTTGAAAAAAAAACACTCCATTTTGTGCTACAAATATCCCATTTTTTTTTAAACATCGTAAGCATTCTTTATAAAATTTTTTTGTAAATAATATTTTCCCAGGTCCAATAGGATCTGTACAATCAGATATGATAATATCAAATTTTTCTTTATTTTTTTTTATAAAATCCATTCCATTTTGAATTATCAAATCTAATCTTGCATCAGAAAAAGCATTCTTGCTGTGATTTGAAAGATACTTTTTGCAAACCTCTATAACAAGTTCATCAACTTCTACCATAACTATTTTTTTTATACTTTCGTGTAGACAAATTTCTCTTAGAATTCCTCCGTCTCCTCCTCCTATAATTAGTATCTTTTTTGCATCAGGATGAGAAAAAATTGGAATATGCGTCATAGATTCATGATAAATAAATTCATCTTTCTCTGTAGTTTGTACTACTCCATCTAAAGATAATACTTTTCCTAAAATACTATTTTTGAATATTAAAACTTTTTGATAAGAACTGTATCCATTGTATATAATTTTATCTATTATAAAGTATTGTCCTAATTTGTTATGAAGTTTTTCAAAGAAAATTTTTTTTTTCATACTACAAAAATATTTAGTATTTTTAAAATGAAAGGATTATACATAATTAAATTTGCTAATACAAAAATAATTTTTAAAAATTACTAATCTAAAAGTGTTCAACATACGTATAGAAACTATTCAGAATTTATATATAAATTTAAAAATTTTTCTTGTTATAATAGCTTTTTCAATCTTATAAAAAATTAGCATGTATTATGAAATATAATATAGAAGTTTTAATTCCTCAAAAAGAAATCTATAGAAGAGTTTTAGAAATGGGAAAAACAATTAGCGATTGTTATAAATCTAAAAAAAAAATTCTATTAGTAGGAATACTAAAAGGATCTTTTATTTTTATTGCAGATCTTTGTAGATCTATAACTATAAAGCACGAAATAGATTTCATCACTATCTCTAGCTATAGGAATAGTACATTTTCTAATAAAAAAAATATCAGAATTGTCCAAGATTTAGAACAAAACATTTTTGGAAAAGATATAATCATTATAGAAGATATTATAGATTCTGGAAATACAATTAAAAAATTAAAGCATCTTTTATTTAAAAGAAAACCAAATTCTATATCTATTTGTTGTCTACTAAATAAAAAGGAAACAAAAGACATTTCTATAGAGGCTAACTGGATAGGATTTAATATACCAAATACATTTGTTGTAGGATATGGAATGGATTATGGACAAAAATACAGAAATCTTCCTTTTATAGGAAAAATATCTCATTTTTAAAAATAAGATACAGTATTCTATTTAGATTTTTAGTAAATTCTGTAGAAATTTTAATAAATGGAAAAGATATGAAATATGCTTTAGAAATAAAAAAATTAAAAAAAATATACCATTCTGGAAGAAAAGCACTTAATAAAATTAGCATGAAAGTAAAAATAGGAGATTTTTACGCATTATTAGGACCAAATGGAGCGGGAAAATCAACTACAATAAATATTATTAGTTCTTTGATGAAAAAAACTTCTGGAAAAATAAAAGTATTTGATACAGATATAGATAAAGATCCTATGAAAGTAAAAAAAAATATTGGAATAGTACCTCAAGATTTTAATTTTAACCCTTTCGAAACAGTACAACAAATTATTATTTATCAAGCAGGATACTATGGAATAAAAAAAAAATTAGCTTTTGAAAGAACAAAGAAATACCTAAAAAAATTAGATCTTTGGAATAAAAGAAAACAAATTTCTGGTACTTTATCTGGTGGTATGAAAAGAAGACTTATGATTGCAAGAGCTTTAGTTCATAAACCTAAACTACTAATTTTAGACGAACCTACAGCTGGACTAGATATAAAATTAAGAAAGTTTGTATGGAAATTTTTAAAAAAATTAAACAAGAGTACTACCATTATTTTAAGTACACATTATTTTGAAGAAGCAGAAATTTTATGCAAAAATATAGGAATTTTACAGAATGGAAATTTAATAGAAAATACTTCTATGAAAGAACTTCTCAAAAAGTTAAAAGTAGAGATAATAATATTATATCTAAAAAAAAATATCAATTTTTTACCAATCATAAAGGACTATGAGATAAAAATTATAGATAAAAAAACAATATCTGTAAAAGTATTCAAAAATGATGGATTAACAAATCTATTTATTAAGTTAAAAAAATACAATATTGAAGTTTTAAGTATGAGAAATGAATCAAATAGATTAGAAAAAATTTTTATAAATTTGACTAAATAAAAAATTAGGAGAAAGTACTGTGTATTTTATAGCGTTAAATAGTATTTTAAAAAAAGAAATAAAAAGATTTTCTAGAATTTGGATACAAACTTTAGCTCCTCCTACTATTACTATGACTTTATACTTTATAATTTTTGGAAATTTTATAGGACTTCAAATAAAAAGCATTAATGGATATTCTTATATACAATTTATCGTACCAGGATTAATAATGATGACGACTATAACAAATGCGTATATGAATGTTTCTTCTTCATTTTTTAGTGCAAAATTTCAAAAGAGCATAGAAGAAATTTTAGTAGCTCCTATACCTATACATATAATTATCATAGGATATGTTGGAGGAGGTGTAATAAGAGCTTTTATAGTAAGTATACTAGTAATCTGTATTTCTTTATTATTTACTTCTATAAAACTATATTCTGGATTACTTATGGTGCTTTTACTACTTTTAACTTCAGTATTGTTTTCTTTATTAGGATTATTTAATGCAATTTTAGCAAAAAATTTTGATGATATAAGTATAGTTCCTACTTTTGTACTTACTCCTTTAATATACTTAGGAGGTGTTTTCTATTCTTTAAACTTACTGCCAAATTTTTGGAAGTATATATCATTTATTAATCCAATACTTTATATTGTCAATAGTTTTAGGTATTCTGTATTAGGCTATTCAGAAGTTTCAGTATGGATTGCAATTTTTATACTGATTTTTTTTATATTTGTATTCTATTTTTTATGTTGGAAACATTTTAAAAATATTTCTTTTATCTAATTTTTATGATTTTATTATCTATAAGTCTAACGTTTTCCAACCAAACACTTGAAAGTATGATTCCTTTTTTAGTTTTTTTTCCTATAATGGATAAATTTTTTGCATCCAAAATTTTTAGTATTTCTACTTTAAATCCAGATTTTCTTAGTTTTTTTTTTGTTTCTTCTAATAAATTTTGATTTTTTCTACGACATTTAACAATTTTATGAGAAGCATATTCTAGTATCTTATTAAAATTATTTGCTATTTTTATTGATTCTTTACTTAATAAATTATTTCTTGAACTCAAAGCCAATCCTTGTTCATTTCTTATAGTAGGAACAGAAAGTACTTTAATATCATAATTTAAATCTTGAATCATAGTTTTTATAATAAATAATTGCTGATAGTCTTTTTCTCCAAAAACTACAAATTTTGGTTTTATTAAATTAAAAAATTTGCATACTATTGTACAAACACCATTAAAATGTTCTGGACGTTTTTCTCCTTCTAAAAAGTCACAGTATTTTTTAACTTTTACTATTGTATTTCCTGTATTTTTTTTAGGAAGTATTTCTGATTTTTTTGGAATGAAAACAGAATCTATAGGAATTTTTTTTAAAAATTCTATATCTTTTTTTAAAGTTCTTGGATAATTTTGAAAATCTACTTTTCTATCAAATTGTATTGGATTAACAAATATACTGGCTACAACGGTAGAAGAAACTTGTTTCGCTTTTTTTAATAAAAAATAATGTCCTAAATGCAAATTTCCCATAGTTGGAACAAATGCAATTTTTGTATTTTCTTTAACAAATTTTTTTAGTTTACTAATATTTCTTATAATAAGCATTTTTAAAAATATGTATGCTGATTTTCTGGAAATTTTTTATTTTTTACATCTTCAATAAAAATTTTTACAGCATTTTGTATACTTGTGCTTTTTTTTAAAAAATTTTTTGCAAAAAATGGAGTTCTTTTTTTCTCTGTAATTCCAAGAAAATCTTGCATAACTAGTATTTGTCCATCAGTAAAAGGACCTGCTCCTATTCCTATTACTGGAATATCTAAAGATTCTGTAATAGATTTTGCTAAATAAGCAGGTATACATTCTACAAATAAAATTTTTGCTCCATTTTCTTGTATTTTAATTGAATCTTCTATCAATTTTTTTGCTTTTTTATTTTCTTTGTACTGTATTCCATAACTTCCTATCATATTTATAGATTGAGGTGTTAGACCTATATGTCCACAAACAGGAATGTTTCTTTCAGTTAAGTATTTAATAGTTTCTAGAACCCAATTTTCATTCCCCTCTAATTTTACCATGTTTGCACCTGATTGTAGTAGAAAAGATGAATTTTTTATAGAATCGTATTTTTCAAAATAAGTTGCAAATGGTAAATCAGATATCAATAAAGTTTTTCTATTCGATATTCCTTTTCGTACTGATTTTGTATGGTATGCAATTTTATCAATTGAGACACATAAAGTATCTTGATTTCCTAAAATTGTCATTCCTAAGGAATCTCCTACTAGAATGAAATCAATGCCATTTTTTGAAAAAATTTTTCCAAAAGAATAGTCGTATGCCGTTAAAGCTGCAATTTTTTCTTTCTTTTTTTTATCTACTATTTTTTTTATCTTATCCATAATTTTAGCAAAATTTTATAGTTTTTAAAATTTTTAATCTATTAGGAACTTTTCTAGTAAAATTCCTAACTTCTTTTCCAGAAGGAAGTTTAATATTTGGAGCAATTTCCAATAAAGGATACAAAACAAAATCTCTATTTTGCATATCATAATGAGGTATAACAAGATTAGATTTTTTGATATTTTTTCCACCCCAAAGAATAATATCTATATCTAAAGTTCTTGGACCCCATTTTTTCATTTTTTTTTTTTCTTGTAGATACTCTATGTTTTGTATATAAAATAAAAATTTTTCTACATGCATTTTTGTTCTTATAGACAAAACTAGATTTAAAAACTTCGGTTGTTTTATTTTTCCCATTGGAATGCTTTCGTATAAAGAAGAAATTAATTCTACTTTACTGTTTGGAATTTTTTTGATCAATTTGATTCCTTTTTTTATTTGTTTAATAGGATTTTTTAAATTACTTCCTAGTGCTAAAAATACTAGTTTCATACTGAATTTTATTTTTCAATCATTTGTTTTTCTCTAATTTCTGCTAATGTTTTACAATCTATACAGAGATCTGCTGTAGGTCTTGCTTCTAATCTTTTTATTCCTATTTCTATTCCGCAAGATTCACAGAATCCAAATTCTTTTGCATCTACTTTTTTCAAATTTTTCTCTATTTTTTTAATCAATTTTCTTTCTCTATCTCTATTTCTTAATTCTAGACTAAATTCTTCTTCTTGTACTGCTCTATCTACTGGATCCGGAAAATTAGAAGCTTCATCTCTCATATATATCACAGTTTTTTTAATTTCTTTTTTTAATTGATTTCTCCAAGCTTGCAAAATTTTTTTAAAATGCAGCAACTGATTTTCATTCATATATTCTTCTTTATTCTTTTTCTTATAAGGTTTCACTCCAGCTATAGAAAGCACATTTAGAGAAGATAACTTTTTTTCTTTTTTTTTCATTCTTTATCCTTTTATAATTTATTCTAAAAAAAAAAATACTCTTTTGTCAAAGTTTTAAAATTTATTTTAAATTTTTATAAAAACAAAAAAAGAAGCCCAATTTTAAATATTTTAAAAATATTCTATAATGTCTAATTAAAAAAAAAAATACACTTTACATTTGAGAAAAATTTCTAAAAAAATTATCTTTTTCTGGAAAAAAAATAAATTCTTTTTAAAAAAGAAATGCATTTTTTTTATTCTTTCATTAATTTTTATTGTATGTTTATACGGAATATACTTAAATAAAATAGTGAAAAAAAAAATTTCTGGAAAAATATGGAAATTTCCAACTTTTTTATATAGTAAAATAGTTAGTATATCTCCAAAAGAAAAATACACTATTAGCAATATTGTAGATTTACTAAATAAATTAAAATACGAAAAGGTTATCAAAATTGAATCTTCAGGGCAATATTTAGTAAAGGAAAATAGTATAGAAGTATTTAGAAGAAAATTTGACTTTTTTAATAAAATTGAAGAAAAAAAGTACGTTGAAATTTTTTTTGAAAATAATAGTATTCTTAAAATATATGATAAAAATACTGAAAAAGAAATTTCTCTATTCTTTTTTGATCCTAAGATTATAGCTATACTAAATGAAAAAAATCAAGAACAAAGAATTTTTATTCCTATACAAGAATTTCCAAAAAAATTTATAGAAATGTTAATTTCTATAGAAGATAAAAATTTTTATAATCATTTTGGAATAGATTTAAAATCTATATTTAGAGCAATTTTTGCTAATCTTAGTGCGAAAAAAATAGTGCAAGGAGGAAGTACATTAACACAACAGATAGTAAAAAATCTTTTTCTCACTAAAAAAAGAACATTATGGAGAAAAATTAAAGAAATATACATGGCAATCATTTTAGATATAGGATTTAGTAAGAAAAAAGTATTAGAAATTTATCTAAATGAAGTATATTTAGGAAAAAATAGAGAAAGTCAAATTCATGGTTTTCCTATGGCTAGTTTATACTATTTTGGTAAGCCTATAAAAGAAATTGGTTTAGAAAAACAAATTATGCTTATCGGAATGACTAAAGGAGCATCTTTATATAATCCTTATAAAAATCCAGAAATTACTTTAAAAAGAAGAAATTTATTGTTACAAATACTTAAAAAAAACGGATTTATTAATGAAAAAGAGTATAAAATTTTTATTAATCGTTCTCTAGATGTAGTTAAAGAAGAAAATTTTTCTTCTTATCCTTCTTTTTTAGATATAGTTTACGAAGAAATAGAAAAAAATTCTATTAGTAGAAATAATCTTTCTGGAGCAAAAATATTTACCACTTTAGATTTAAATTCTCAATTTGCTGCAGAAAAATCAGTGGTATTAGGAATCAAGAAATTACAAAAGAAAAACCAAATAGACAATCTAGAATCTGCAATAGTGGTAGTAGATAAATTTAATGGATCAATAAAAGCTATAGTAGGAAGTTCGAATCCTAAGTATTTTGGATTTAACAGAGCTTTGCAAGCAAGAAGATCCGTAGGATCTTTATTAAAACCATCTATATATCTGACTGCACTTAGTATTCCAGACAAGTACCAATTGAATACTTGGATACTAGATAAACCTATATGCTTAAGACAATCTAATGGAAAAATATGGAATCCACAAAATTATGACAAACAATTTAGAGGAAAAGTAATGCTTTTAGATGCGTTAGTTGAATCTTTAAATGTTCCTACAATTAATTTAGGATTTTCATTAGGTATTGATCAAGTTGTACAAACTTTAAAAAAATTAGGATTATCTGAAAATATTCTACGATCTCTTCCTTCTATATTTTTAGGATCTTTAGATCTTACTCCCATAGAAGTAGCACAAAAATTTCAAGTAATTTCTAATTATGGAAGAATTTCAAAACTTTTTTCTATAGATGCAATTGTTTCAGAAGATAAAGAAATTCTATATCATTATTTTCCAAAATCTGTAGAATCTATACTTCCACAAGCTGCTTATCTTACTATGTATGCTATGCAAGAAGTTGCTTCTAGAGGAACTTCAAAATCTTTATCAAATTTATTTTCTTCTTATAATATTGCATCTAAAACTGGTACTACAAATAAATATAGAGATAGCTGGTTTGTGGGAATTGATGGGAAAGAAGTAATTGTAGTATGGATTGGAAAAGATGATAATTCTTCTTCTTATCTTACTGGCTCAAGTGGGGCTTTATTTCTATATAAAAATTATCTAAATATTCAAAAACCAAAAATTTTGCATCTTACACCTCCTAATGATATAAAGGAATTATTTATAGATAATTTTGGAAATTTCGTATGCAATGAAAGTTCTTCTATAAGAAAAATTCCAATTTGGATCAAAAAAAATACCGATTTCTATGATAAGTACGTCAACTGCATAAGATAAATGAAAAAATATTAAAATTTTATACAGAATTTTTAGATTTTTTTTCTTAAAAATATTATATAATTAGAAATAATTTTATCTGAGAGATACAAAAATGAATAAAAATTTTAATTTAAAAATCACTAATTCAGCTCAAAAAAAAATACAATCAGTACTAAAAAAAAAAATCTAACTACTATTTTAGAATTTCTATATATGGAGGAGGATGTACTGGTTTTCAGTACAAATTTTCTTTAGAAGAAAGAGTTAGTAAAGAAGATTTTTTGATTTATAAAAAAGATACTAGAATAGCAATCGATCCTATTAGTTTTCAATATCTAGTAGGAAGTTGCATTGATTTTAAAGAAGATTTAAAAGGTTCTAAATTTTTTATAAAGAATCCAAATGCAAAAAGTACTTGCAGCTGTGGATCTTCTTTTAGCGTGTAAAATAAGTATATAAAATTTAAATTTATTCTAAATATTTCTATATTTTTCATGAATACTAAGTATATTTTTATAACTGGCGGAGTAGTTTCTTCTTTAGGAAAAGGAATAACTGCTGCTTCTATAGCGGCACTTCTAGAATCTAGAGGAATCAGTGTTACTATTATGAAATTAGATCCTTACATCAATGTTGATCCTGGAACTATGAATCCTATGCAACATGGAGAAATTTTTGTTACGGAAGATGGAGCTGAAACAGATTTAGATTTAGGACACTATGAAAGGTTTATAAAAATTAGAATGTCTAGAAAAAATAATTTTACTGCTGGATATATATATTCAAGTGTTTTAAAAAAGGAAAGAATGGGATATTATTTAGGATCTACAGTACAAGTAATACCTCATATTACTGATGAAATTAAAAAAAGAATTATAGAATGCGGAAAAAATTATGAAATAATTTTAGTAGAAATTGGAGGAACAGTAGGAGATATAGAATCTCTACCTTTTTTAGAGACAATTAGACAAATGGCTTTAACAGTTGGAAGAAAAAATACTTTCTATATTCACTTGACTTTAGTTCTATATATGAATTCTTCTAAAGAAATAAAAACTAAGCCTACGCAGCATTCAGTAAAAGACCTTCTTTCTATAGGAATACAACCAGATGTACTGATATGTAGATCAGAACAGTCAATACCAGAATTAGAAAAAGAAAAAATTGCTTTATTTTGTAATATTTCTAAAAATTCTGTAATTTCTTTAAAAAATGTAGATTCGATATATAGAATACCAAAAATTCTAAAAGAACAAAAATTAGATGAATGTATTTGTAAGCATTTTTCTTTAAATTTTCCTAAAGCTAATCTAGATTCTTGGAAAATAGTTATTTTTCGTATGAAAAATACAAATGGAAAAGTAAAAATTGGAATTGTGGGAAAATATACTCAATTACCTGACGCTTATAAATCTGTTATAGAAGCTTTAGAACATGCTGGAATGCATAATAAAAAAAAAGTAAAAATTTTTCTTATAAATTCAGAAGAAATAGAGAAAAATGGTACTCTTTCATTAAAAGGACTAGATGGAATTTTAGTTCCTGGAGGATTCGGAAAAAGAGGTATTTTAGGAAAGTTTTTAGCAGTAAAGTATGCTAGAGAAAAAAAGATACCGTATTTTGGAATATGTTTAGGAATGCAAATAGCAATTATAGAATTTGCTAGAAATGTAGTAGGAATTAAAGAAGCTGATTCTATAGAATTTTCTCCACATTGTAAATATCCTATAATTTCTTTAATAAATAAGGATCAAAAGAATTTAAAAAAAACAAAAAATAGTATTTTCGTTTCTAATATGAGATTAGGTAGTAAGTTTTGTAAAATTATTGATAATACTTTAGCAAAAAAATTATATAAAAAAAACTTTGTCTTTGAAAGACATAGGCACAGGTATGAAGTGAATAGTAGTTTGCTAAATCCTATAAAAAGTTTTGGAATTTGCATATCTGGATGGTCAAAAAAAAAAGAATTTATAGAAATTATAGAATACAAAAAGCATCCTTGGTTTTTAGCATGCCAATTTCATCCAGAATTTAATTCTAATCCTAAAGAAAGTCATCCTTTATTTAAAGGTTTTATAAAAGCTGCAGAAAATTATAAAAAAATTAAAATATAAAAGGAATAATATGTCAAAAATACTAAATATTTTCGGAAGAGAAATTTTAGATTCTAGAGGCTATCCTACAGTAGAGGCAGAAGTACATTTAGATTCAGGGATTATAGGAATTTCATCTGTTCCTTCTGGAGCTTCTGTTGGAAAAAATGAGGCTATAGAAATCAGAGATAAAGATGAAAATAGATTTTTTGGAAAAGGAGTAAAAAAAGCTGTTCAATGTATTAATGAAAAAATTTCAAAAATACTCTATAAAAAAGATGTATTTGATCAAGAAAATATAGATTTTCTTATGATTAAAGAAGATGGAACAGAAAATAAGTCTAATTTTGGAGCAAATGCAATACTCGCTGTTTCTTTATCTATAGCTAGAGCCGCTGCATTACAAAAAAAAACTCCTTTATATAAATACATAGCAGAAATTTTTGGAGAAAAAAAGGACTTTTTTACTATTCCTTTACCTATGATTAATATTATTAATGGAGGAAAGCACGCAAATAATAACTTAGATATTCAAGAATTTATGATACAGCCTGTATCTGCAAAAAATATAAAACAAGCACTACAAATGAGTTCAGAAATATTTCAAATACTGAAAAATGTTTTACAATCTAAAGATATGAGTACTTCTGTTGGAGATGAAGGTGGATATTCTCCTAATATTTCTTGTACAGAAGAAGCATTAGATATACTTTCTGAATCTGTGAAATTGTCTAACTATAACTTAGGAAAAGATATAAAATTTTGTTTAGATTGTGCTGCTTCTGAACTATTTGATAAAGATAAGAAAAAATATTTCTTAAAAAAAGAAAAAAAATCTTTTACTTCCGAAGAATTTGCAATTTACTTAAAAAAAATAGCAAAAACATATCCTATAAGTTCAATCGAAGATAGTGCTAGTGATCTAGACTGGGATGGATTTAAAAAGCATACTCTAATGTTTGGAAATTCTATACAAATAGTAGGAGATGATATATTTACAACAAATAAAAAACTACTTATGAAAGGAATTAAAAAAAATATAGCAAATAGTATTCTGATTAAATTAAATCAAATTGGAACTTTAACTGAAACTTTAGAAACAATTAAATTAGCAAAAAAATTTAAATATAATACTATTATATCCCATAGATCTGGAGAGACAGAAGATAGTTTTATTGCTGATTTATCTGTTGGAGTCAATTCTGGACAAATTAAATCAGGATCCATGAGTAGATCTGAAAGAATTTGTAAATATAATAGATTGATTAGAATAGAAGAAGAAGTATCTAAAAAAGCAATTTTTTGGAATTGTAACAATAAAGTATAGCAATTTGATAATGAAAATTTTTAATTTTTTTCTTGTAGCAGTTTTTTTCTATTTGCAATATTCTTTGTGGATTGGAAAAAATGGTATAAAAGATTTCTTTAAAATAAAAGAAAGTATTAGGATACAAGAATTTATTAAAAGTATAAAAGAAAATAGAGTTTTTTTTTACAAAAAGAATTAGAAAATTTAAAAAAGGAAAATGAAATTATAGAAGAAATTTCTAGAGAAGAATTAAATATGATTAAAGAAGGAGAAAAATACTATATTTTTCAGAAATAAGCATGTAAAGATATGAAAAAAAAAGAAAAAATTTTTGCTATTATTCCAGCTTCTGGATTAGGAAAAAGAATGCATTTAAGTATTCCTAAGCAGTATATATGTATAAAAAAAAAACTATAATAGAACATTCTATTGTTCCATTTTTAAAAGTCAAAAAAATTAAAAGAATATACGTTGCAATTAATAAAAATGATGAGTATTTTAATAAATTACCTATATCTAAAAATAAAAAAATTAGAGTCGTTTTTGGTGGAAATAACAGATCAGATTCTGTAGTATCAGCTTTGAATTGTATAAAAGAAAATTGTTGGATTTTGATTCATGATGCAGTACGTCCTTGTATAAGTTTGAAAGATATATATAGCATAATCAATAAGGTAACTAAAAGTACAAATTGTGTTGGAGGAATTCTAGCATATCCTATGGATAGCACTATAAAGAAACTGAAAAATAGTACAGTAAATTTTACTATAGATAAAAAAAATATTTGGAATGCTATGACTCCACAAATATTTGATAAGAATATACTAAAAAAATGTTTATATGGAGTTTATAAGAAAAAAATATCTATTTCAGATGAATCTCAAGCACTAGAAATTTTTGGATACCATCCAATTGTAGTTTTAGGAAATAGGAACAATATAAAAGTTACATACATAGAGGATATAAAATTTTTGGATTATTTTTTATAAAAAAATAAAATTATGCGTATTGGTCAAGGTATAGATATACATAAGTTGATTTTAAGTAGAAAAAAAAAAAATTATATTATTCTTGGAGGAGTAAAAATACCATGTAACTACAAAATATTAGCACATTCTGATGGAGATGTAGTGGTACATTCAATAATTGATGCTATGTTAGGTGCTTGTTCAATGGGAGATATAGGAACTATGTTTCCAAATACAGATCAAAAATACAAAGGAATTAAAAGTACGATACTTCTAAAAAAAGTATTTTCTTTAGTAGAGAAAAATTTTTACATAAAAAATTTGGATATTACTATAATTACAGAAGTTCCTAAAGTTTTTTGTTATGTAAAAAAAATAAGAAATAACATATCAGAAAAGCTAAAATGTTCTGTAAAAAAAATTAGTGTAAAATCTACTACAACAGAAAAATTAGGTTTTATAGGAGAAAAAAAAGGAATTTCCTGTAATTCTATTATTTTATTAAAAAAAAAAATTCATGAAATTTAAAACTCTTTTTATTATACTTTATTTTTTATACAAGGAATAATTTTGAAAGATTTAAAAAATAAAAAAAAAGATATCCATAAATTAAAAAATTCTAATCAATTTAATCAAGAAACAGAAAAAATACTAAATAGTGCAATTCTAAATATAGAAAAAAAATTTGGAAAAGGATCAATAATTAGATTAGGAGAAGACTTTTCTATGAAAGTAGAAACAATATCTACTGGATCTCTATCTTTAGATATAGCTCTAGGAGTTGGGGGTCTTCCTTTTGGAAGAATAGTAGAAATATACGGACCAGAATCTTCTGGAAAAACTACTCTAACACTACAAGTAATTGCTTCTGCTCAAAAAATGAAAAAGAATTGTGCTTTTATAGATTCCGAACATGCTTTAGATGCTGAGTATGCTAAAAAAATAGGAGTTGATACTAAAAATTTACTTTTTTCTCAACCTAGCAATGGAGAACAAGCTTTAGAAATTTGTAATTCTTTAATAGAATCTCGATCAGTAAATGTAATAGTAATAGATTCTGTAGCAGCTTTAGTTCCAAAATCTGAAATTGAAGGAGAAATTGGTGAAGTACACATGGCTTCAATAGCTAGAATGATGAGTCAAGCTATGAGAAAAATATCAGGAAATTTAAAAAATTCTAATGTTTTACTAATTTTTATTAATCAAATTAGAATGAAAATTGGAAATTCAATTTTTGGCAGTTCAGAAACTACAACTGGAGGAAATGCCTTAAAATTTTATTCTTCTATTAGAATGGATATTAGAAAAATAGGAGTTATAAAAGACAATGATACTATTATAGGAAATACAATAAGAGTCAAAATAGTAAAAAATAAAGTTTCTAATCCTTTTAGATTAGCCGAATTTCAAATTTTATACGGAATAGGAATTAATACATTTCAAGAAATTCTTTCTCTTGGAGTAAAATATAAAATTGTTAAAAAATCTGGATCTTGGTACAGCTATAATAATGAAAATATTGGTAATGGAGAGAAAAATGCTTACGAATATCTTAAAAAAAATCTTACTATTAAAGAAAAAATAGAAAACAAAATTAGAAAAATTATTTTCCAAAAAACTAACTAATCTTACAAAATATGAAAAAAAAAAATTTTTCGATTAAAAAAAAATTTTTAGAATTTTTCCAATACGAAAAACATTTTCTTATGAATGGAAGTCCAATTTTTGCAAAAAATGATCCTTCTTTACTATTCACAAATGCAGGAATGAACCAATTTAAAGATTTTTTTTTAGGAAAAAAAAAATCAAATTATAAAAATATTGCTACCGTACAAAATTGCATTAGAATAGGAGGAAAACACAATGATTTAGAACAAGTTGGATACACCTCATTTCATCACACTTTTTTTGAAATGCTAGGAAATTTTAGTTTTGGAGGATATTTTAAAGAACAAGCTATTGAATATGCTTGGAAATTTTTAACTCATAAAGATTGGTTAAGTATAGAAAAAAATAGGTTTTTTATAACTGTATATTATAAAGATTTTGAATCTTATAAAATTTGGAGAAAAAAAATAAAAATTCCTAAAGAAAGAATACTAAAAATAGGACCTTCTAGTGGAAAATCACACCAATTAGATAATTTTTGGCAAATGGAAGAATTTGGATTGTGTGGTCCTTGTTCAGAAATATTTTATGAATTTGGGGAAGATAAGAAAGAAAAAAAAAATTTTTTTCAAGATTGTAAAAATAATAAATATGTTGAAGTATGGAACTTAGTTTTCATACAGTTCAATAAAGATTCTAGTGGTTCTTTAATAAATTTGAAACAAAATTCTGTAGATACTGGAATGGGATTAGAAAGAATGTCTGCAGTTTTAGAGAATGTTAATTCTAGTTATAAGACTAGACTATTTTTATTTTTGATAGAATCTGCATCTAAATCTATTAATTGCTTTAACAAGGAATGTTCTTCTTTAAAAATTATAGCAGATCATATAAGATCTTGCATATTTTTAATACATTATGGAATTTATCCAGGAAATGAAGGAAGAAATTATATTGTAAGAAGACTTATTAGAAGAGCAGTAATACATGGTACTATTTTAGGAGCTAAAAAACCTTTTTTTTATAGGATGGTAGACTATTTTTCTAAAATTTATAAAAAAAAAGAAGAAATAAATTTTATTAAATTTAATAAAAAAAAGATAACAGAAGTTATTCGTTTGGAAGAAGAACAGTTTTTTTGTAATTTACAATTTGGTATAAATATATTAAAAAATAAAATAGAAAATTCAAAAAAAGGTTTTTTGGATGGAAAAGAAGTTTTTACTTTATACGATACTTACGGTATTCCTATAGAAATTACCAAAGACTTTTGTCAAGAAAAACATATTGCAATTGATTATAAAGGATTCAAAAAAGAAATGGAATTACAAAAAAATCGTTCTAGACAAGATTTTTTTGATAAAAGAAAAGTACAGCGTTTATTTTTAGAAGATTGTAAAACCGATTTTATCGGGTACAAAAATTATAAATGCAATTCTCAAGTATTAAAGATTTTCAGTACAAATAATAATGAAGTTGATAAAATTGCTGAAGGAGAAGAAGGAATTTTAGTATTAAATAAAACTACATTTTTTGGATCTTCAGGAGGTCAAGTAGGAGATTCAGGAACTATTTCTAAAAAAAATTCTCTTTTTGAAGTAGAAAATACAGAAATATCTGGAAGTTCTATACTACATTATGGTAAATTAATTTTAGGAAATATTTTTCATAAAGATAAGGTAATTTGTAGAATCGATACAGAAAAAAGAAAAAAATCTTCTATTAACCATACTTCTACTCATATACTACATACTATATTAAAAAAAAATTTAGATGAAAAAATTTCGCAAAAAGGTTCTTACATAAACGAAAATTATTTAAGTTTTGATTTTTCTTATTCTAAAAGTATAGATTTTATACAATTACAAAAAATAGAAAAAGAATTTAATAAAATTATTTGGAAAAATTTTTCTGTAGAAGAAAATTTTAGTAAAAATAAAAATATAAATACAGTAGAAGATCTAGAAAATAAAAAATCTAGAAAAATAAGTATAGGAAAATTTTCTAATGAATTTTGTTGTGGTACACATATAAAAAATACTAGAGAAATTGGTT
Source organism: bacterium endosymbiont of Pedicinus badii (assembly GCF_002075085.1). Taxonomy (GTDB): domain Bacteria; phylum Pseudomonadota; class Gammaproteobacteria; order Enterobacterales; family Enterobacteriaceae; genus PRUG. Next base: position 291,374 of record NZ_LKAS01000002.1, read on the forward strand.
TTTTTCATATTTTGTACTGTAAAAATATAGGAAAAGAAGTAAAAAGAATTAAGGCAGTAACTTACAAAAAATCTATAAAAATAGTTCAAAAAAAAATGCTAGTTTTACAAAGTATACAGAATCTTTTTTTTACTGACTATAAAAAAGTTTTTAATAAAATATCTTTTTTAGAAAAAAAAAATATTTCATATAAAGAACTTATTTTAAAAATAAAGAAAAAATTAAAAGAAAGAGAAAAAATTTTTTTACAAAAGAAAATCTATTATATAAGAAAAATAAGTATTATAGTTGCTCAAATTTCTTCCTTAGATACAAAATTTTTAAAAGATATTACAATAGATTTACTAAAATCCCAAAAAAAAATTATAGCAGTTTTGTATTTTACAAAAAAAAATAGATTATTTTTTTCTTCTATAGTAAAAGGAGTACAAAACAAAGATATAAATTCTACTAAAATATTAAAATTTCTAAAAAAATTAACTTATGGAAAAGGAGGAGGAAATAAAAATATTTCTTTTGGAAGTGGATTTTTCAAAGATTCAGATAATTTACAAGAAAAGATAGTTCATTTTATAAATTATAATGTTAATAAATAAATTTTATAAAAAATTAAGGTGAGATGGCCGAGAGGATTAAGGCGCTCCTCTGCTAAGGGAGTATACAAAAAGTATCGAGGGTTCGAATCCCTCTCTCACCGTACAGGAGTGCACCCGTAGCTCAGTTGGATAGAGCACTCGGCTACGAACCGAGAGGTCGTAGGTTCAAATCCTTCCGGGTGTAAGTTTTTGTAAAAATTAATTATTTTAGGAGTTTCCTTGAAAATAGAAAATAGAATATTAAGAAATAATTCTTGGTTAGAAAAAAATCCAAAAGTTTTAAGAGGAATTAAAAGAGGAATAGAAAGAGAAGCATTAAGAACTACTCAAAATGGTATTCTTTCAAATAAAAAACATCCAAAACAATTTGGATCTCCTTTAACTAATAAATATATTACTACAGATTTTGCGGAATCTCTGTTAGAGATAGTTACTCCAGCTGTGCAAAATACAAAAACTTTAGTAAGAATTTTAAAAGATATACACATATATATAGTGAAAAGATTACAAAAAGAAAGTCTATGGCCTGTTAGTATGCCGTGTTTTATAAAAAAAAATAGCATAAAAATTGCTGAATATGGAAAATCTAATATAGGAATCGTAAAAAATTTGTATAGGAAAGGATTAAAAAATAGATACGGAAGTTTTATGCAAGTTATTTCAGGAATACATTATAATTTTTCTTTTTCAAGAGAATTTTGGGAATCTTATGCAGTAGTAAAAAAAAAAAAAAAATAAAAGAAATCATATCTTGCGGATATTTTCAACTTATTAGAAATTATTATAAATTTGGTTGGATAATTTCGTATTTATTCGGATCTACTCCAAATATAACTGATTTTTTACTAGATCCTTGTGATAAAAAAAAAGGTTTTTTTTTACAGAAAAAAGATTTCTTTTATTTACCTTATTCTACTTCTTTGAGAATAAGCGAATTTGGATATACAAATAAGAATGCTTCTAAAATTAATATTACTTTTAATAATTTAGAGGAGTATCTATTTTTGCTAAAAAAAGCAATTTCTACTTCTCATGCAGATTATGAAAATATAGGAATTAAAAAACATAAAAAGTATTTACAAATTAGCACAAATATTTTACAAAACGAAAATGAACTTTATACATTAATAAGACCAAAAGTTTCTATTTTAAAAGATGAAAATTTTTTAGAAGTTTTAAAAAAAAAGGGTATAGAATACGTAGAAATACGATCTTTAGATATAAATCCTTTTTCTCCAATTGGAATTACTGAAGAACAAATTGTCTTTTTAGATTTATTTTTAATTTGGTGTGTTCTTTTTAAATCTCCTAGTATGAATGCTCAAGAAATTCAAAATACTTATGAAAAAAAATGGAAAAAAATAATTTTTTTTGGCAGAGATCCAAAATTAGATTTTTTTTCTATGAATAAATCAAAAGATTCTACCAACAACTATACAGTAAAAAAAATTTTTACAGATCTCTTAGATTTAGCAGAAATTCTAGATGAAATTGAAAAAGAAAAAAAATACAAAAAAATTTGTCGTAAATTTATGGATTTTTTTTTTAATAGACACAAAACATACTCTGCTAGATTTTTAGAAAAAATACTTAAATATGGATTTTACAATTATACTAATTATTTAGCAAAAAAATATAAGAAAATACTTTCTATGCAAAAAATTAGTAAACTTTCTTATATACTTCTTAAAAAAGAATGCATAAGATCTGTTCATATGCAAAAAAAATTAGAAACATCAGAAGATATGCATTTTGAAAAATTTTTGCAAAACTATTTAGAAAAGTATAAAAACTTTACTTATTAGGAATAATTTGTACTCTTTTAATCATATTTCTTTCTACTTCTAAAATATTGATTCTATATTTTTCTATTTGTATGGAAGTATTTACTTTTGGAATATCTTCTAAAATTTCTAAAATCATTCCATTAATAGTACTAGCATCTTGATTTGGAAAATTACACTTGAATCTTTTATTTAGATCTTTGATACTAATTGATCCATCTACTATACAAGAACCATCTTTCTGTAAGTTTATTTCTTCCATAGAAGAAGATACAGAAGTAGTAAAATTTCCTACTATTTCTTCTAAAATATCTTCCATAGTAACTATTCCTTGTACACTTCCATATTCATCCACTATAATGCCAATTTTTTGCTTACTAATTTGGAATCTAAATAATTGTATATTTAGAGTAGTACCTTCTGGAATATAATGAATTTCATCTGTAGCTCTAAGTAAATTTTCTTTATTAAATTTTTGCTTTTCAATCATTAATCTAAAAGCAGCATTAATTTTTAGTATTCCAATTGTATGATCTAAATTTTTTCTATATAAAACTATTCTTCCATACGGAAAATGAACAATTTTTTTAACAATAGATTTCCATTCTTCATTGATATCTATTCCAACAATTTCATTTCTTGGTATCATGATATCATTTACAGTTAATTTTTCTAAATCTAGTATAGATACCAGCATTTCTTTATTCTTCCTTGGCATTTTAAATTTAGATTCAGTAAAAATAGTTCTTAATTCTTCTTTGCTAAGAATTTCTTTTCTATTAGAAGGAAATTTTATTTGAAATAATTTCATTAGAATCTTTATAAAAAAATTAATTATCAAAATTATAGGATACATGATCTTTTTTAGTAGTACTAAAATAAAAATACCAGAAAAAGCTACTTTTTCTGGATACAAAGTAGCTAAAGTTTTTGGAAAAATTTCTGAGAATAGAAGCATGAATATTGTTAAAAATCCTGTAGAAATTGCTATTCCTAAATCTCCGTATTTTATCCCTATAACAGTAGCTACTGAAGCTGCTAGAGTATTTGATATATTATTTCCTACTAAAATTATTATTATTAGATCTTCTGTTTTTTCTAATAATTTATCTATTTTTTTAGCCAATTTGTTTCCTTGATTTACTTGGTTTTTCAGTCTATAGTGATTGATTTTCATTAAACTAGTCTCTATAGCAGAAAAATAAGAAGAAAATAGAATTGCAGTAAATAAAATTATAAATAACATAAAATTATAAAAATTATCCAATAAAAGTTTTTAAAAATTAAATAAATTTAAATAAAAAATCAATAAAATGTAAATTAATCTTTATGTTATAATCTAAAATAAAAAAGTAAAAGTATCTATAAAATGTTTAAAAGCTTATCTAAAAGAATTTCTTCTATTAAAAATAAAATTTTAGGATTAGGAATTCTAACTGAAAAAAATATACAGTCTTTTTTAAAAAATATAGAAAATGCTTTAATAGAATCAGATGTAAATACTAGAATAGTAAGAGAAATTATCAAAAAATTTTCTAAAAAAATTAAAAAAATTGACATTAATAGTAGTTTTGATCCAGGAAAAAAATTTATTAATTTGTTATACAAAGAAATTATTAAATTTTTAGATCATAAAAATCGTAGTATTTGTTTTTCAAAAGAAATTAGTATTTTTTTTGTAATAGGATCTCCAGGATCTGGCAAAACTAGCACATTAGGAAAATTAGCATATCTCTTAAAAAAAAAAGAAAGAATTCTGTTATTTTCTATAGACCAAACAAGAAGTTCTTCTGAACTTCAACTTCAAATAATAGCTAAAAATGCTAATGTGGGATTTTTAAAAAATAATTTTCTTTTTTGTGTAAAAAACTTAAATAAAATTTATGAATTTTCTTTATTATATGCAAAAAAAAACAAGTACAAAATTTTGCTTATTGATACTCCTGGCATTCTAAAGGATAGTTTTGAAATTATAGAAAATACTAAAAAAATACTAAGTTTATACAATCCAATAGAAAACTTTCTAATTTTAGATTCTTCCTATGGACAAGATTCTGTCAATTTAGCAAGGTTTTTTAAAAAACATTTTCAAATTACCGGTATTATTCTAACTAAAATAGATAGCGATACTAAAGGTGGAGCAGCACTATCTATGACAAAAATTATAAATAAACCTATAAAATTTATTACTAATGGAGAAAGTTTAAAAAAATTACAAAAATTTAATCCAAAAACAATAGCTAAAAGAATTCTAAATTTAGAAGATAATGATTATTTTTTTAAAGAAATAAAAAAAAATTTAAATTTTAAAGAAAATAAAAAATTTGAAAATAAAAATTTTTTAAAAGTATTTGACTTAGAAATTATGTTAAAAGAAATGAAAAAAATTAGGAAAATAAGTCGTTTTGGAATTATAGATTTCTTTTTTAAAAAAGAAAAATACTCAAATAACAAAGAAGAAATGATTCAAGATTATATAAAAAAATTAGAAAGTATTATAAATTCTATGAATAAAAATGAAAGAAAGTATCCAGAAAAAATTAAAAAATCTAGAAAAAGATCTATTGCTTATGGATCAGGAACAAAAATACAGGATGTAAATGTAGTTTTAAGACAATTTTTCGAAATGAAAAAATTGAATCAAAAAATGCAAAAAAATCGTTCTTTCATGAGTATAAAAAATTTAAGAAACTTTTTATCTAACAAAATATAAATTGGAAAATATCATGGTTGTAATCAGATTGAGAAGAACTGGTTCAAAAAAAAAACCTTTTTATCAAATTGTTGTAACAGAAAAGAGAAATGCAAGAAATGGAAAATTTATCGAAAAAGTAGGTTTTTTTGATCCAATTCTTAAAAATAAAAAATACTTTTTAAATAGAGATCGAATTTTGTATTGGAAAAAAAATGGCGCAAAACTATCAAAAAGAGTAGAAAAAATTCTTTCTTTTTAAAAATCATAAAATATACATTTTATAAAAATGATTAAAATAGGAGTTATCAGTATATTTCCAAAAATGTTTGATAGTATTATAAAATTTGGAATTACTAAAAGAGCAATTAAAAAAAAAAAAATAGATATAAAAATTTGGAATCCAATACATTTTTGTAAAGGAGCTTTTCATTCTATAGACGATCGTCCTTATGGTGGAGGATCTGGAATGGTGATGAAAGCAAATCCTATTAGAAAAGCTATTTTAGAAGCAAAAAAAATAATCGGAAGAAAAACGAAAGTTTTTTTTCTATCTCCTCAAGGAAAGAAAGTTGATCAAAAAGAAATAGAAAAATTTTTAAAATATAAAAAAGTAATATTTCTTTGTGGCAGATATAGAGGAATTGATGAAAGAATAATAGATACAGAAGTTTATAAAGAAATATCTATAGGAGACTATATAATAAGTGGAGGAGAACTAGCAGCTATGGTAGTTATTGATGCAATTATTAGAATAGTTCCAGGAGTTCTTGGAAATCACTTTTCTATACTAGAGGATTCTTTTTACAAAAATTTACTGGATTATCCTCAATACACTAGACCAAAAATATTTTTAGGGAAAAAAGTCCCTGAAGTACTTTTAAATGGTAATCATAAGAAAATTAAAGATTGGAAATTACAAGAATCATTAAAAAAAACTTTTTTTAAAAGACCTGATTTATTAAAAAATAAAATATTAGATAAGAAAGAAAGAAATATACTAGAAAATCTAAAAAAAAAAAATACTGAATACTATGAAAAATACAATAGAAAAAATAGAAAATGAATACAAAAGTAAAATACAAAAAAATTTTCGTGTTGGAGATACTGTAAATATACAAATTTGGATTTTAGAAGGAGATAAAAAAAGAATACAAAATTTTGAAGGGATAGTAATTGCTATAAAAAAATCTGGAATTAGTACTGCTTTTACAGTTAGAAAAATATCTCATGGAAAAGGTGTTGAAAGAACATTTCCAGTATATTCTCCAATTATAAATAAAATTGAAGTAAAAAAGAAAGGATTTTTCAGAAAATCAAAATTGTATTTTTTAAGAAAAAACAAAAAAAAGAAATTAATACGCAACTAAAAACTCATTATGAGAGAGTATACTATAAAGACAATAGAGAAAATTTTTTCTTACAAAAAAATAAAGAAACTTTATCCAATAAATAGAAAACAAAGAAATTTTATTTTGAAATCTAGAAAAACAGTTGCAAACATACTTAATGGAAAAGACAAAAGATTTTTGGTAATTTGTGGACCTTGTTCCATTCATGAAGAAAGTTCTGCTTTTGAATATGCTCAAAAACTAAAAGGTGTTTCTAAAAGTATGAGTCAATATTTGTATGTTATAATGCGTGCTTATTTTGAAAAATCTAGAACTTTTTTAGGATGGAAAGGTATGTTAAACGATCCTAAAATGGACAATTCTTACGATATTAATTCAGGAATCAGTATTTCTAGAAAAATTTTAATAAAACTTTTAAATACAAAAATACCTTTAGCAACAGAATTTATTAATCCTATAGTTCTGAATTTTTTAGAAGATCTATACAGTTGGTGTTCTATTGGAGCTAGAACTTCAGAATCTTCAATACATAGAGAAATGGCTTCTGGTATTCCTATGCCTGTGGCTTTTAAAAATTCTACAAATGGAGAAATAAAAAATGCTGTATATGGAATGCAAGTAGCAAAAAAAAAACAAAAATTTTTGGGAACAGATAAAAACGGAAGAATTTGTATTTTGTCTACTAAAGGCAATCAAAATTCTCATTTAGTTCTTAGGGGAGGAGAAAAACCAAATTACTATTCAAAAAATATCGAAAAAGTAGAAAATATTTTTAAAAAATTTAGATTAAAATCAAAAATTTTGATTGATTGTAGTCATGGAAATTCTAGTTATAACTATAAGAATCAAATTAAAGTAGTTAAATCAGTTCTATCGCAAATAAAAATGGGCAATAGTTCTATTGCAGGTATTATTCTAGAAAGCAATTTATATTCTGGAAAACAAAAAATTGTGAAAAATGAAAAATTAAAATACGGAATTTCCATTACAGATTCTTGTATAAGTTTTTCTACTACAAAAAAAATTTTAAAAAAATTGTACAAATTTTTTAAAAATATAAAATCTAATTAACACGATTATTGTAAATAATTTTTTCTATTTTATTTTTTTGATCTTTTAATTTGAGTCTTTTATAACTTTTTTTCATATAAAATAGACATTTATAAGCGGATTGAGTACTTGGAAAATTTTTCAAAATTTGTTCTGATCTTTTAATTACTGCTACATCTGCGAAAATTTTAAAATAGTACTTAACAATTAATAATTCTTTTTTAGCAATTTTTTCTTTTAAAAAATGCAAAATTTTTATAGAATTTTTAAAATATTTTCCTTTTTTATTGAAAGATACTTGAGAAAAGTTTGAAAAAGCTATTTTAAAATATGAATTATCACAATCATTTTTATAAATTTGAAAGAAACTTTGTGAATTTTTTTTTTGCATTTGTATATTTGATAATCCTTTCATATATAAAATATAATCTGTATATTCTGATTCAGGATAGAATTTTATAAATTCTTCACAACTTTTTTTAGTAGAAATAAAATCGGAATTTTTATAATGCAAGTACACTAAAATAACTCTAAATTTTTTAGATGTCGGAAAAATAGGATCTATATTAAATTTATTTCTTATATAAAAAATTGCCTTTTTGTATTTTTTTTTCTGTATAAGATATTTTATAAATTTGTAGTTTTTCTGTATAAATTTTTTTTCTTCTTTTTGGTTTTCATCTAAAGATAAAGAAGAAAAACAAAAAAAAAGAAAAAAATAGAGTACAGATTTAGTAAAAAATTTTTTTATAATCATATATTTCTATAGGTAAATTTTTATACAAAATGAACATCATTTTTGAAGATGAAGATATACTAATTGTCGAAAAAGATAAAAATTGTATAGTTCATCCTGGTATTAAAAAAGAAAAAAACACTTTGTTTCACAAAATTAAAAATTATTTTTTAAAAAATAAAAAATTTTCTAATTTTTTTATTATACATAGATTAGATAAGGATACAACTGGATTGATAATAGTTGCAAAAAATATTCAAGTAAAAAATACTCTAAAAAACATGATGAAAAATAGAAAAATTATTAAAGAATATGATGCTATAGTTAACGGAAAAATGCTATTTGGTGGAAAAATACAAAAACCAATTTTAAAGATTTTTCCTAAAAAAAAAAAATTAGAATGATAGTAGACGAAAGAGGAAAAATGGGGATTACGCAGTACAGAATAGTACAAAAATTTAAATTTTATACTCATATAAAAATTAGAATACTAACAGGAAGAACCCATCAAATACGCGTGCATATGAAGTATATTGCACATCCTATTATAGGAGATCAATTGTACGGAAATAAGCAGTTTACTATTAATAAACCAATTTCTGATATTTTGAAAAAAAAAATACTTCTTTTTTCAAGACAAGCACTGCATGCAAGTTATTTAGAGTTTTTTCATCCTAAAAAAAAAACTAAACTGCAATTTTATTCTCGTATACCAAAAGATATGGAAGAAATTTTAAATTTTTTACAAAAAGAAGTATAAAAAAAGTATTTTTTATTTCAAAAAATAAAATTGACTCTATTAAAAATTTTTGCTATATACTATAATAATATTTTTAGTTCTTTAAAATATAAAATTTTCGTGTAGACAATACTGCTATTGTATCTACAAAAATTGTTTGTTAGTACGAAATTTCAAATTGAAGAGTTTGATCATGGCTCAGATTGAACGCTGGCGGCAAGCCTAACACATGCAAGTCGAGCGGCAGCGGAAAAAAAGATTTATTTCTTTTTTTGCCGGCGAGCGGCGAACGGGTGAGTAATATCTGGGGATCTGCCATAAGGATTGGGATAACTATTGGAAACGATAGCTAATACCGAATAAAATCATTTTTTAAAATGATTAAAGTAGGGGATCAATTTTTTGACCTTATGCCTTTTGAGGAACCCAGACGAGATTAGCTAGTAGGTAAGGTAATGGCTTACCTAGGCTACGATCTCTAGCTGATCTGAGAGGATAATCAGCCACACTGGAACTGAGACACGGTCCAGACTCCTACGGGAGGCAGCAGTGGGGAATATTGCACAATGGGGGAAACCCTGATGCAGCTATGCCGCGTGTGCGAAGAAGGCCTTAGGGTTGTAAAGCACTTTCGGTGGGAAAGAAGGTTTTTAGTACTAAAAATGCTAAAAACTTGACGTTACCTACAGAAGAAGCACTGGCTAACTCCGTGCCAGCAGCCGCGGTAATACGGAGAGTGCTAGCGTTAATCGGAATTACTGGGCGTAAAGAGTGCGCAGGTTGTTTATTAAGTCAGATGTGAAATCCCTAAGCTTAACTTAGGAACTGCATTTGAAACTAACAAACTAGAGTATCGTAGAGGGGGGTAGAATTCCAGGTGTAGCGGTGAAATGCGTAGATATCTGGAAGAATACCAGTGGCGAAGGCGACCCCCTGGACGAATACTGACACTCATGCACGAAAGCGTGGGGAGCAAACAGGATTAGATACCCTGGTAGTCCACGCCGTAAACGATGTCGATTTGAAGGTTGTAGTATGTTTTTAAAACTGTAGCTTTCGAAGTTAACACGTTAAATCGACCGCCTGGGGAGTACAACCGCAAGGTTAAAACTCAAATGAATTGACGGGGGTCCGCACAAGCGGTGGAGCATGTGGTTTAATTCGATGCAACGCGAAGAACCTTACCTACTCTTGACATCCAGAGAATTTAGCAGAGATGCTTTAGTGCCTTAGGGAACTCTGAGACAGGTGCTGCATGGCTGTCGTCAGCTCGTGTTGTGAAATGTTGGGTTAAGTCCCGCAACGAGCGCAACCCTTATCTTTTGTTGCCAGCGATTTTTTTTAGTCGGGAACTCAAAAGAGACTGCCGGTGATAAATCGGAGGAAGGCGAGGATGACGTCAAGTCATCATGGCCCTTACGAGTAGGGCTACACACGTGCTACAATGGCATATACAAAAAGAAGCGAATTCGCAAGAATTAGCAAAACTTATAAAATATGTCGTAATCCGGATTGGAGTCTGCAACTCGACTCCATGAAGTCGGAATCGCTAGTAATCGTGTATCAGAATGGCACGGTGAATACGTTCTCGGGCCTTGTACACACCGCCCGTCACACCATGGAAGTGGGTTGCAAAAGAAGCAAGCAGTTTAACCATTTACTTGGAAAACACTTACCACTTTGTGATTCATGACTGGGGTGAAGTCGTAACAAGGTAACTGTAGGGGAACCTGCAGTTGGATCACCTCCTTACATTTTTAAAAGATACGAAAAAAATTATTGTCTACACAATTTAATTGACTAGCAAATTCTAATAAAACAATTTATATATTACGAGGTTAAGTGAATAAGCGTATATGGTGGATGCCTTGGCAGTCAAAGGCGAAGAAGGACGTGCTAATCTGCGATAAGCATCGGAAAGTTGATAAGAAACGATATTTATCCGGTGATTTCCGAATAGGGAAACCAAATACTTTAAAAAAAGTATTATTACTAAATGAAAAAATAGTTTAGTAAAGCTAACCAGGAGAACTGAAACATCTTAGTAACCTGAGGAAAAGAAATCAAATTTGAGATTCCCTTAGTAGTGGCGAGTGAAAAGGGAACAGCCCAGAGAAATAAGAAGTACAAAAATTAGAAGAATAGACTTGGAAAATCTAGCTAAAAAAGGTGATAGCCCTGTATTCGAAAATTTTTGTATTTCTTTCTCAAAAGAGTAGAACGAGACACGAGAAATCTTGTTTGAAGATAGGGGGACCATCCTCTAAGGCTAAATACTCTTGACTGACCGATAGTGAACAAGTACCGTGAGGGAAAGGCGAAAAGAACCCCTGATAGGGGAGTGAAATAGAACCTGAAACCGTATACGTACAAGCAGTAGGAGCGCTTTTTTTTTAGCGTGACTGCGTACCTTTTGTATAATGGGTCAGCGACTTATATTCTATAGCGAGGTTAACTTTATAAAAAAGGAAGCCGTAGGGAAACCGAGTCTTAAAAGGGCGATGTATGTTGTATAAGTTGTAGGATATAGACCCGAAACCCGGTGATCTAACTATGAGCAGGTTGAAAATTGGGTAAATCCAATCGGAGGACCGAACCGACTAATGTTGAAAAATTAGCGGATGACTTGTGGTTAGGGGTGAAAGGCCAATCAAACCGGGAGATAGCTGGTTCTCCCCGAAAGCTATTTAGGTAGCGCCTTATAAATTCATCTTTGGGGGTAGAGCACTGTTTTGGTTAGGGGTTCATACTGGACTACCAATCCAATGCAAACTTCGAATACCAAAGAATGCTATTATAGGAGACACACGTCGGGTGCTAACGTCCGTCGTGGAAAGGGAAACAACCCAGATCACCAGCTAAGGTCCCTAAGTTATAATTAAGTGGGAAACGATGTGAGAAGGCAAAAACAGCCAGGATGTTGGCTTAGAAGCAGCCATCATTTAAAGAAAGCGTAATAGCTCACTGGTTTAGTCATCTTGCGCGAAAGATATAACGGGGCTAAATTATACACCGAAGCTGTGACAACAATCTATTTGTTGGGTAGGGGAGCGTTCTGTATGCTGTAGAAGATATATTGAAAAATATATTGGAAGTATCAGAAGTGCGAATGCTGACATAAGTAACGATAAAGCAGGTGAAAAACCTGCTCGCCGAAAGAATAAGGGTTCCTGTTCAACGTTAATCGAAGCAGGGTAAGTCGATCCTAAGATGAGGCCGAAAGGCGTAGTTGATGGATAACAGGTTAATATTCCTGTACTAAGTATAAATGCGATGGGGGGACGAAGAAAGCTAGATTCTCTGGGTTTTGGACTACCCAGTTTAAGCGAGTAGATGAAAATATAGGAAAAACCGTATTTTACTACATTGAGACGCAAATACGAGTTACTTTAAAAAAGTAATGAAGGAATTAATGCTATGCTTACAAGAAAATCCTCTAAGCACAATTTATATTTAATCGTACCCCAAACCGACACAGGTATTTAAGTAGAGAATACTAAGGCGTTTGAGAAAACTCAGGTGAAGGAACTAGGCAAAATAGTGCCGTAACTTAGGGATAAGGCACGCTGGAAGTAAGTAAGAAAATATACTTTTTAAGCTGAAACCAGTCGAAGATAAGAGCTGGCTGCAACTGTTTATTAAAAACACAGCACTGTGCAAACATGAAAATGGAAGTATACAGTGTGAAGCCTGCCCGGTGCCGGAAGGTTAATTGATGAAGTTATTCGAAAGAAAAAGCTTTTGATAAAAGCCCCGGTAAACGGCGGCCGTAACTATAACGGTCCTAAGGTAGCGAAATTCCTTGTCGGGTAAGTTCCGACCTGCACGAATGGCGTAATGATAGCCAGACTGTCTCCACCTGAGACTCAGTGAAATTGAATTTGCCGTGAAGATGCGGTGTACCCGTGGCAAGACGGAAAGACCCCGTGAACCTTTACTATAGCTTGATATTGAGTATTGAATTTTAATGTGTAGGATAGGTGGGAGACTGTGATGTACGAACGCTAGTTCGTACGGAGTCAACCTTGAAATACCACCCTTTAACATTTGATATTCTAACTCTAATCCGTTATCCGGATTGAAGACAGTGTCTGGTGGGTAGTTTGACTGGGGCGGTCTCCTCCTAAAGAGTAACGGAGGAGTACAAAGGTTAGCTAATCGCGTTTGGAAATCGCGAGTTTAGTGTAAAGGCATAAGCTAGCTTAACTGCAAGAGCGACAGCTCGAGCAGATGCGAAAGCAGGTCTTAGTGATCCGGTGGTTCTGTATGGAAGGGCCATCGCTCAACGAATAAAAGGTACTCCGGGGATAACAGGCTAATACCGCCCAAGAGTTCATATCGACGGCGGTGTTTGGCACCTCGATGTCGGCTCATCACATCCTGGGGCTGAAGTAGGTCCCAAGGGTATGGCTGTTCGCCATTTAAAGTGGTACGCGAGCTGGGTTTAGAACGTCGTGAGACAGTTCGGTCCCTATCTGCCATGGGCGTTGGAAGATTGAGAAGAGCTACTCCTAGTACGAGAGGACCGGAGTGGACGTACCTCTGGTGTTCGGGTTGTCATGCCAATGGCATTGCCCGGTAGCTATGTACGGAAAAGATAACCGCTGAAAGCATCTAAGCGGGAAACTTACTTCAAGATAAGTCTTCCCAAAAACTTTAAGTTTTCTTAAGGAACGTTAAAGACTATGACGTTGATAGGTCGGATGTGTAAGCACTGCGAAGTGTTCAGCTAACCGATACTAATGATCCGTGAGGCTTAACCTCGTGAATATATAAATTGTTTATCGAATAAAAATTGTTTTGGTAAATATAACGCGATTGATCCACCTGAAACCATTCCGAACTCAGAAGTTAAATATCGTAGTGCCGATAGTAGTGTAAATTTCTTTTATGCGAGGGTAGGAAATTGCCGGACAATTTTTATTCAA